>JAGWPI010000349.1 GCA_028877005.1 Bacteroidota bacterium
AATCTGAAAACCATAGAAACATCTTGCTTCAGGTAATTGTACTTCACTCATGAAGTTAACTGCCAAGTTTTCATTTACAATACCATCACTGGCTGCAAAAAAAGCTAGAATATGTGATATAAAATGTCTTTCGCCGTCATTCATATTTTCCCAGTCTTTTAAATCGGCACTTAAATCAATTTCTTCTGCTGTCCAAAAACTAGCTTCATGTTGTTTATACTTTTCCCATATGGCCGGGTAGTTAATGGGCAGAATTACAAAACGGTCTTTGTTTTCTTTTAATAAAATTTCATCACTACTAATCATAGTATAATTTTTTTGTTTTATGAATGTTCAGTGCTGAAGGGGTGAATAGGTATAAAACCGTTACGTAATATACACAACTAACCCGCTTTTCGCCCGAAAGCTTTGCATTGGTTTTGGTCTAAGGCAGGTCTTCTGACTTCCCATTGCTTTGGCACCTTCCCATTTCTTTGAGAAACAGTGGTATGTATAGCCAAAACATGTGTAATTGGGTAACAGCTACGGGGATAGTTCAGGATTTACACCTGATTCCCTATTTTTTCCATGTATAGGAAACCCTAAACCGAGCAGCAAAATAGTTAAGCTTATCGTTACTTGGTAAAATTGTTATTAACCTCCTGTTGAAAACATCTTTTTTCTAGAACAAAAAAATATATATAGAAGATTTTTTCTCATATTTTCATCATACAAAGGGATGATTTTTTTACAATCATTTGCATGTGTGGAAGTAAAGTGAAAAAATAAATTAATTTTTTTTTGGTAATAATTGGTTCTTTTAATAAAGGGTTTAGGTAGATAATGAAAAATGTAAAGATTCGCCTATTTTTTTAAGTTGTGTTGCTGTAACTGATGTGGATTGAAGATGAATTAATAACCTATTATTGGCTAAAAAAGTTAATTCATATTTGTTATTGTTTTTTTGATGGGTCTCTATTGCCTTTTTTTCCATAAAATCAATAGTTCTGGTATATCCCTCTTCTGTTGCTAACTGTATATTTAATTTGGATAGATAATGTAAAGAATATAGCTCTGCACCGGCATTACCTGCACAATCAAAAATGATTATTTTTATGGTTTGAGTAGCGTTTTTATTTTGGTATAGAGCTTCTGCCGAAGAGAAACCCATTATGTTATTGGTCTGAAAGTTGTTGATTTTAAACAAGCCTATTTGTAATGGAAGTAATGTTTTAAGTTGATAGCTGGTAAGTGGCGTTAATTTTTTTAATGCATTAATTTTCTGTTCTATGTTATAGGTGTCGCTCTTATTTACTATCTTTTTATTGCTGTTATTCGTAGAGAAGCCAGTATTAGGCTGGTTGTTGCAAGCCATTAATATTTTTGCTAAAATGACAAAAACAAACATTTTTTTGATCATAAGAATTCTTCCTCACGCATCAAAAATACTGCTTGTAACTGGGTATTTGTAGGTTATAGAATAATTACAACTTTTGGGCTATTAATCTTAAAACGTCTGCTTCACCTGAATGAAATTTTCCCTCAGAAAGCATGATTTGTTTTTGACCGCAACTAATAATATGTAATAACTGAAAGTCTGCGCATAAGCTAGGCGCATCATACAATAAATTTGGATCTGTGGGGCCACCACTTTTATGCAGTATTTGTTCTTTGCTAAATGCTTCTATAACAAGATATCCACCCGGTTTTATAGCTTCCACAACTTTTGCATGAAAACTTTTTCTTAATGGCTCAGGTAAGTGCACATAAATTAAGGCAACAGCATCATATTGTTTATTGGGTATAAAGTTGCCAATATCTTGCACTTCATATTGAATTTTTACACCTAATTTTTTAGCTCTTTGCAGTGCTTTTTCTTTTGCAACTACACTATAATCAAATGCATTAACGGTCCACCCTTGCTGTGCAGCGTAAATGGCATTTCTTCCTTCACCTTCAGCCGGTAATAAAATTGTACCCGGTTTATTATTATCTATGAATGATTTTAAAAACTGATTGGGTTCAAACCCATAAACCGACTCATGTTCCGCATAACGTTTGTCCCAAAAGTTTGTTAACATAATCATTATTTTTTTATATATTTAAATAAATAATAAAATCGGGTACAAATATTAATTGTATCTCTTTTTACAATTTATTTTTCTTTTTCTACTTTTTCTACCGGAAGTAATTCTTCATCAATTACTTGTTTAAATACTTTTTTTGGTAAAGCGCCGGGTTGCATCATAGGCTGACCTTCAGCCGGAATAAATAAAAATGTAGGTATGCTTTGAATGCCAAAAACAGCTGCTAATTCTTGTTCTTTTTCTGTGTCTACTTTATATATATTTAATTTGCCTTCATACTCGCTAGATAATTCTTCTAATACCGGGGCCACCATTTTGCATGGTCCACACCAATCGGCATAAAAATCAATAATAGCAGGTAATTTGCCATTGTATTTCCATTCTTGTTCCTTCGTATAATCAAAAACAAGGTCTTTAAATTCTTGAGTAGTTAAATGTTTTGTTGCCATTGTAAAGTTTTATTCAAAAGTATGTCCAAAATATGGCTTGTTTAGTGATGTTTATCACAAACTAAATTGTTTTTTTTCTTGTGTTGATAATTGCATTTTGTAGAAGTGAATCGGTTTTTTTTGGGTGATATATGTCACAATGCAGCATAAATGGGTAGGGTAGTTTTGCATCAAATTTTTAACATGATGCTAAGAATGAAAAGAAAGAATGTTTTAAATGTAGCTATTGGCGTATGTTTTATGCTGTTACAGCAATCTATTATTGCACAGGATAGTACGCAAAATTTAACATTAGCAGATGCTATTAACAGAGCCGAAGCCAATAATAAATCAGTACAGTTGGCAGGCATTGATGAACAAATTGCACAAAGTAATTACAAGCAAACTAATGCTATTTTTTTACCACAAGTAGGCATGTCATATACGGCTATGAGCACCAATAATCCTTTGAATGCCTTTGGTTTTAAATTACAACAGAAAAGTATTACACAGGCAGATTTTAATCCTGATTTATTAAATCATCCTTCCGGAACACCCGACTTTTCAACTCAGTTATCTGTTCAACAACCTATTGTTAATTTAGATATGTTGTACATGCGAAAAGGGGCTGCAAAACAAGTTGAATTATATCAATTTAAAACAAAACGTACCAAAGAATATGTTACTTATGAAGTACAAAAGGCTTATTTGCAATTGCAGTTAGCTTATGACGCAGTAAAAGTTTTAGAAGAAGCGGCACAAACTGCTCATGCCATGTATCAGCTTACTCAAAATTATTTTAATCAGGGGTTGGTTCAAAAATCAGATGTACTAAATGCACAAGTGCACGAAAGCATGGTAACTACAAACTTGGCAAATGCCAAAAACAATATAAAAAATGCAAGTGATTATTTGAGTTTTTTAATGGGAACGCCCACCGGTGTGGTATATACTATTACTGATAAAATTGATGATGATACCAATATAACAGACACTACTGCTAAAGTGCCAGAAGCAAGAGCAGACTTTATGGCAATGAAAACTGCAATTGAAGCTAGCAAGCTAATGATTAAAAGCAGTAAAATGAGCTATTTACCAAAGTTAAATGCTTTTGGAAACTATCAATTAAATGACAGTAGGATGTTGGGTTTTGGGGCTAATGCCTATTTAGCCGGCATACAACTTTCATGGAACATATTTAATGGTAATACTACTAAAAATATCATTACTACTAAAACATTAGAACGCAATAAATTAGAACAAGCGTTTATGCAACAAAAAGATCAAAGTCAGTTAGAGTTAAATAAAACAATTCGCGATTTACAAAATGCTCGTTTTGAAATTAAACAACAACAAACAGCTATTGAACAAGCTGCCGAAGCATTGCGCATTTTACAAAACAGATACCAACAAGGTTTAGTAAAAACAACCGATGTGCTAATGGCCGAAACTCAATTGGCACAACAAAAATTAGGATTAGCACAAGCAGCTTTTACATATCATTCAACACGTGCATATATACAATTTTTAACTGCAACCACTCATTAATCAACAAATTAAAAAAGGCTATGAATAAAAATGTAAAAACTATTACCGTTATGTTGGCTATAACAGGCATTATGTTATCAGCTTGTTCATCAAATGAAAAAAAGGCAGATACTACTACAGTTGTTACTCCTGTTGAAGTAAAATTGGCAATGCCTAACGCAACGGCTCAGAATGCTTTAAGCTTAGGAGGACAAATAGAAGCTGTGCAAAGTGCCAATATCAGTACACGTGTTATGGGATACATAACTTCCATGAAAGTAAAAGTAGGCGATCATGTTTCTCAAGGCCAATTATTGGCCACCATAAGCAATCAAGATATTTTGGCTAAAAGAGCACAAGCTGATGCTATGATTTCTGAGGCAGAAGCAGCTTTAAAAAATGCACAAAAAGATTATGATAGATTTACAGCACTATACCAGCAACAAAGTGCTTCTGCTAAGGAGTTAGATAATGTTACCCTGCAATTCAATGCTGCCAAATCAAGAGTAGATGCTGCTAAGCAAATGCGTAATGAAGTAAATGCGATGTTGGCATATACCAACTTAACAGCGCCATTTAGTGGTGTGGTTACACAAAAAATGGCTGATGCCGGTAGTATGGCTAATCCTGGCATGCCACTGTTAACTATTGAAAAATCTGGCAGTTTTCAAGTAAGTATTGCAGTGCCTGAATCGCAAATTAATAATGTGCATATGGGTAACGTTGTACCACTTTATATTCAAGCTATTAATAAAAATTTAAAAGGTACTGTTACTCAAATTAGTCAAAGTTCACAGTATACCGGAGGGCAGTATATAGTTAAAGTTGCTATTCCTGAAAATGAAAAAAATGGTTTATATGCAGGTATGTATGTAACTGCACAGCTGCCAATTAAGGCATTAGTCAATACGGTTAGTACAGTAAGTGATGCAGTAATGGTGCCTGTTTCTGCAATATTTTATAAAGATGATTTAACGGGTTTATACACCGTTTCGGCCAATCATACAGCATTATTGCGTTGGGTGCGTTTGGGTAAACAAATTGGAAATGATGTAGAGGTATTATCCGGCTTAGGGAAAGACGAATCCTTTATAGTGAGTGCCAACGGAAAATTAGCAGACGGGGTACCTATTAAAGAAATGAAATAAATTTTAAAAAAATTGCATGATATAGTTAGCATTATAATGCTGATATTTTAAACGATTAGAAAAATTATTATGGAAAAAGGATTTGCGGGAAATATTGCCAAAGCATTTATTCAGAGTAAACTTACTATTCTGCTAATGATTGCTTTTTTACTGATAGGTGCTTACAGTACTTATTTAATTCCGCGGGAAGAAGAGCCTCAAATTGAAGTGCCAATGGCCGATGTGTTGGTGGGTTTTCCAGGTGCTGAACCTAAGGAAGTAGAATCTAAAGTAACTGCGCCTTTAGAAAAGATTATTTCTAATGTAAAAGGGGTTGAATATGTTTATTCAACTACTATGCAAGGTAGGGCTATGTTGATTGTACAATTTTATGTGGGTGAAGATGTAGAACGCTCTTTAGTAAAGTTGTATAATGAGTTAATGAAGAACATGGATAAACTGCCACAGGGTGTTACATTACCACTGGTAAAAACCCGCGCTATTGATGATGTGCCTGTTTTGGGATTAACTTTATGGAGTAACCAATATGATGATTATGCTTTACGGCAAATGGGTGAAGCCTTAACAAATGAAATTAAGAAAGTACCTGATGTTTCAGCTGTAAACATTATTGGGGGTAGAAGCAGAGTGGTAAAAGTATTGTTGAATAAAGATAAAATGGCCGAATATCATGTTGATTTTTTAAGCATAGCCAAGCAAATGCAAGGAGAAAATGCGCAATTAGCTTCCGGCACTTTAATAAAAAGCGATACGGCTTTTGCGGTAGAAACCGGTAACTTTTTAACCAATGCAGATGATGTTGCTAATTTAATCATCGGCACCAATCAGCAACAACCTGTTTTCTTGCGTCAAGTGGCTAAGGTTGTGGATGGACCTGAAACACCTAGCCAATATGTGTATTTTGGTTATGGTAAAGCAGATACATCAAAAGATAGCCGTTATGCTTCTGCTTACCCTGCAGTTACTTTATCTATTGCCAAAAAGAAAGGTGCGGATGCTATGCAGATTTCGGAAGAAATACTTTCTAAAATCAACCATATTAAAAGTCAGTTAATTCCTGGTAATGTGCATGTAACCACTACACGTAACTATGGCGAAACGGCTTCTGAAAAAGTATCTGAATTGCTGTTTCACCTATTTATTGCCATTGTTGTAGTTACACTGTTTGTAATGTTGGCAATGGGTTGGCGTGGCGGACTAGTGGTGTTCTTATCAGTGCCGGTAACTTTTGCTTTAACCTTATTTGCCTATTATTTTCTGCATTACACACTAAATCGTATTACCTTATTTGCGTTGGTGTTTATTACGGGTATTGTGGTAGATGACTCTATTATTATAGCAGAAAATATGCATCGACATTTTAAAATGAAACGTCTACCGCCTTTGCAAGCAGCTATTTATGCTATTAATGAAGTAGGTAATCCAACTATTTTAGCTACATTTACAGTTATTGCAGCGGTATTGCCCATGGCCTTTGTGTCTGGTTTAATGGGTCCTTATATGAGTCCTATGCCCATTGGTGCTTCTATTGCTATGATGCTTTCATTAATTGTAGCACTTACACTAACCCCTTATTTAGGTTATCTGTTTTTGCGTGAAAGAGAACATCATGGAAAAGAAAAACCACCCGTTGTACTTGAAAAAACAGGTATTTATAAAATTTATAAATCGTTTATCAATCCCATGCTGCAAACCAGATGGAAGCGTTGGGCATTCATGATTAGCATTGTTGTAATTCTTCTCGCATCAATGATGATGTTTTACACAAAGGCGGTTGCCGTTAAAATGCTGCCTTTTGATAATAAAAATGAATTTCAGGTAGTCATTGATATGCCCGAGGGAAGTACATTAGAAAAAACTGCTGCTGTTACTAAAGAAATTGCCGAGTTTGTATCGCATCAGCCCATGGTAGAAAACTATCAGGAATACATAGGCACAGCGGGACCTATTAGTTTTAACGGATTGGTTCGCCATTATGATTTTAGGAGAGGTGATAATATGGCTGATATACAAATAAATTTGGTAAAAAAAGAAGATCGTAAAGAACAAAGTCATGCCATAGCCAAAAGTATGCGTCCGGGTATTCAGGAAATTGCTAAAAAATATAATGCTAATGTAAAAATTGTAGAAGTGCCACCTGGTCCTCCGGTATTATCAACTTTAGTGGCCGAAGTGTATGGCCCTGATTATAGGCAACAAATTGCAATTGCCCGGCAAATTAAACAATTATTTACTAAAACACCTGATGTTGTAGATGTAGATTGGCGGGTAGAGCATGATCAGACAGAATATAAGTTTGATGTAGATAAAGAAAAGGCTATGCGTTATGGAATTGCACCTGCTCAGGTAGTTGCTACCATGCATGCGGCTTTATCTAATAGCAATGTAGGTACCCTACATGTACCTTCTAGCTATGATCCTGTAAACATTTCGTTGCAATTAAGTGATGCTGATAAATCAGATATTAATGCTTTGAAAAATGTAAAAATTATTAATCAGCAAGGTATTGCCATACCTGTTGGCGATTTGGTTACTATTACTCGTGGGATTAAAGAAAAAAGCATTTACAGAAAAAATCAAAAACGTGTAGTATATGTAACAGCTGATATGGCAGGTAAATTAGAAAGTCCTTCTTATGCCATGAGTGATATATCTGACAAATTAAATACCATTCAATTACCGGCAGGTTATACTTTAAAAGAAGAATATACCCATGCACCTAAATTAGAAGATCATTTTTCATTAAAATGGGATGGCGAATGGCAAATTACTTATGAAGTATTCCGCGATTTAGGCATTGCGTTTGTAGTAGTTATTTTGATTATTTATATGTTGATAGTAGGATGGTTTCAAAATTTTACTGTTCCTATTATTATGCTTGCAGCTATACCACTGTCTTTAATCGGTATTATAATTGGCCATTGGATGATGGGTGCTTTCTTTACTGCCACTTCCATGATTGGTTTTATTGCCTTAGCCGGGGTAATGGTGCGCAACTCGGTATTGTTAATTGATTTTATCAATATTCGTTTGCGTGAAGGTGTTCCGTTAAAGCAAGCTATTATTGAAGCTGGAGCAGTTAGAACAACTCCAATACTGTTAACTGCAGGTGCAGTTGCGTTAGGTGCCATTGTAATTTTGTTTGATCCAATTTTTCAGGGGTTAGCTATATCCTTAATGGGTGGAACCATTACTTCTACATTCTTAACTTTATTGGTAGTGCCATTGTTATATTACAAAATGATGCGGAAGAAATATCCGGAAAATACTAAACCCCACAATCAAACTTCAAGTGAAAATACAATCAACCATTAATCACCTTAAAAAAATGGCATATGAAAATGTTAGTTATTACAAGTATTAAAGAAGATTTGCTGGCCGTAACCCATATTCTCGAAAAAGCCAAAGTGCCGGTATTTAGTGTTACCGATACCATTGGCCATAAATCAGAACACAATAATTATGTGCTCAATAATTGGTTTGCCAGTGGCGATGCACAAACCAGTGCTTTATTCTTCTTTAGTTTTACTGATGATGATAAAGCTGCACATGCTATTGAAGAAGTAAAGAAGTTTAATAATGAAACGCCTAGTGCATTTCCTATAAGGGCATTTATTGTACCTGTTGAGGCAAGCAGTTATTAATTGATTAAATAATTTTAAAAAATATACAAATGAGAGAACGTATTGTACGTGCCGTAGCCGGCAGTTTGGTATTAGTTAGTGTAGTATTAATTTATTTTGTTTCGGTTAACTGGATATGGTTAAGTGTTTTTGTAGGTGTGAATTTGTTGCAATCATCTTTTACCCGGTTTTGTCCGTTAGAAAAAATATTAGATGGCTTTGGTGTGCCATCTAATAACGGAAAATGTTGTTGAGTTAGAGAGAGAACAGCGGCGTAAGGTAAGGCTAACAGTGTGGTTGCTGTTAGCCTTTTTGTATTACTAAAATCGTTTGCCAATTGAAAATCCTATCCAAGGTACAAATACATATTTATTAATTACTGGTGTGCAACTAATTCGCCACATCATGCATCACTGCTTTTTGGCAAAACACATAAAAGGGTAAAAAAATAAAGTTATTAAAAGCTTTTTTTCATTTTTTTAATTGATATTATCTTTTAAATTATTGATGTAAAAGAAGGATTCTCTTTGTTTCTGATTATATTTTAAACACAGCAGAAAATAGAAATGAGATAAGGGATTGCATGGTCATTAATTTTAACTTTACAATATTATATAATAAAATTAACAACTATCAAACTACTTTAATTAAAATCTAATATTTTCAAACTATTATATTGTTTCAATAGCTGGAGGGAATCAATGAGCATTGCATGCATGCTTAAAAAGCAGGTACGCGTAGCACCCTACTATTGATAAAAAATAACTGATTGCATGCCTCTAAAACCTGTTTCTGTTTGTAGGTGAATGTGTTATTTTAAAATAATGGAGTAATAGATATTTGGAGAGTAAGTATAGAGCAAAAAAAGGCTGCCTTTAAAAAGCAACCTTTTTTATAAAAGTTTATGGAATGGGTTATTGCTGAGCACTAGCAGTTTGTGCCAAATAATTGGCTAATTGTTGTATAGCAGCTGCATCAACAACAATTTGTTCTTGCGCTTCCTTCCAGTTTCGTTGTTCAATTGCTTCACGAATACCTGGCATAGTTTTAACACCATAGCCGGTATAAAAGCCCGGTGCATATAAAGTGTGTTTGTACCAAGGCCTGCGGGGTAATCCATTGGTAGATAATAATTGCTGCTCGGCCCGGTATAATGCTTTGTTGAGCGATTCCTGCATACTACTGTTTTGTAATGCTTTTTCCCAGGTATTGGCTAAACTGTCGCTACTGGTTTTTAATGCCACTACTGCATTTTGTAAAGGCGAAAAATCTAAGTAGGGTATTGCCGGTTTTTCAGAGGGCAATACTGTTTTATTAGTTGGGTCGGCTGCCAATTGAAACTGATGGGTAGCAATCATTTTATTTTCTACCATAGTGCTTATGCGCATTTGTTGCAGATTTTGCATTAGTTCATTAATGTATCCATCTACTGTTTTATGTAAACTTCTGAAATCAAAAGGCAATACATCTGCTTCTGCCATACGTAAAGCAGCTCTTCCTGCGGTTTGCGCCAAGGCTACACCGTATTCAAAAGTAGGGTCTTTAAATCGGCGGTACATATCCCATGAATCATAAATGGAATGGTATTCGCCGCCAGCATCTTCACCCCCAAAACCTAAATCTAAGCAGGGTACACCTAAATGTTGAATAAATGTAGAATAATCTGAGCCTGATCCCATAGCCCCTAATTCTAATGTATGTTCTTTCATCAATGCCTGTTTCTTTTCATCAGAACTAGCATGAACTATTTGTTCAGCCAGTCTCCTTTTAAAAATACTGACACCTGTTTCAGGATCTTTTACTGTTTCACTAATTTGATACATAAAATTATTTAATGCATGTGAGCCTTCTGCATTCAGAAAGCCTCTACCGTTACCATCTGAATTAATATATACCACGGCTTTTTGTTGTAATTCTTTGCCGTGATCTTCTGCCCATTCAGTGCTACCCAATAAACCGGGTTCTTCTCCATCCCATGCACAGTATACCAATGTGCGTTTGGGTTGCCATCCTTTTTTTACTAATTCGCCAATAGCTTTGGCTTCTTCTAATAGAGCAGATTGGCCGCTGATAGGATCATTGGCACCATTTACCCATGCATCATGGTGGTTACCTCTAATTACCCATTCATCGGGATAAGTACTCCCTTTTATTTTGGCAATTACATCATAAGCCGGACGGATTTTCCAATCAAATGCCAGTTTTAAATGTACAATTGCTTTGCCCGGACCTACATGGTAGGTAATAGGTAAACCGCCGGTCCAGTCTGCCGGCGCTACAGGCCCGTCTAATGCTGCTAATAAGGGTTGTGCATCATGGTAACTTATGGGTAGTACCGGAATTTTTAAAATGGTAGTTGCATCTTTGCGGTCTAATCGCTGTGCATTTTCAGTGGCACCAACGCCAGGTGTTAAAGGGTCGCCGGGATATAACACCATATCCATAACACTACCCCGTTGTACACCATATTCATTTTTAAAAGGACCTTTGGGGTAAACATCTCCTCGGCTATATCCATCATCTTTTGGATCAGAATAAATAATACAACCAATAGCACCATGTTCATAAGCCACTTTAGGTTTTATGCCACGCCAGCTTCTACCATATTTGGCTATTACAATTTTTCCTTTTACGTCTATACCTAATTTAGCAAGGGTTTCATAATCGCTGGGCAATCCATAATTTACAAATACCAACTGTCCGGTTACATCTCCGTCTGCACTCCAAGCGTTATAGGTGGGTAATTGCCCGGCTTGGCCGCTGGTGGCATCTTCCTTTAAAGCAGGCTCTTTTAAAATAGCAGTGTATTGGGTGGGAGACGTCATTTCTAATACCCTGGTAACAGGTGTGGGAAACAATACTTGATAGGTTTCAATTTGTGCATCCCAACCCCATGATTTGTACTTGGCTAAAATGGCTTCAGCTACCGCTTTACTGCCCGCCGATCCTATTTCATGAGGTTTTGCAGATAACTCACGGATAGTGTTACCTACGTTTTGTGCACTTAGCAAAGCATCAAACTGTTGTTCTAACGATGTTTGTTTAGCACTGGTTTCTTTTGTAAAACCACTAATAATTGTGGATTGTGAGCGTACATTTTGCTGCAAACTTAGCAGGCCTAAGCTCATTAGCAGTAGTGTTTTTCTCATGTTGGTTGTTTTGTAAAATTGGGAAATAATTACCTTTAGCAATATAACTTTTTTTGGGCAATAAATACTTGTTTGTACTTTGTTTTGAGTGATTTTTAATGCTATTTTTAAAGATTATCCATAAACGAATAATAAAAATATTGTATTTAATTAGATAGTGGTTTTCTGAAATAATATGGCTTGTTGTAGGTGAATACGCGTTAAAATAAAGAACTTTACTCCTTAAAATAAGATTGTGGACTATAAAAAATTTCAAGCAGATTATTTGTTTACAGGAAATGAAATGCTACACAATGGTGAGGTACTAATTGCTTTATCTAATGGCACCATTAAAGCCATTGTACCGGCAGAAGATGCCGGCGAAGAGGTTCAAAAAGTAAATGGGGTGCTTTGTCCGGGCTTTATAAACACACATTGCCATCTAGAATTAAGTCATTTAAAAGGTGCTATACCATTGCATACCGGATTGGTTGATTTTGTATTGCATGTTATGACCAAGCGATTTGTTGATCCTGAAGTTATACAGCAGGCTATACAATGGGGAGAGGCAGATATGTTTAAAAATGGTATTGTGGCCGTTGGTGATGTTTGTAATACACCCAATACCCTAATGCAAAAACAACATGCTACCTTACAATATTATAATTTTATTGAAACCAGTGGATGGATACCTGCTGCCGCCGAAAAGAGATTTGAACAGTCTTATTCATTATATGCACAGTTTGCTTCCCCCAAAAGTATAGTGCCACATGCACCTTATTCTGTAGCTAATGCATTATGGCAGCAAATTATACCTTATTTTAAAGGGGCAGTAATTACTATGCACAACCAAGAAACACCTGCAGAAGATGCCTTATTTAAAAGTGGTAATGGTGATTTTTTGAGGCTATATCAACACATGCAAATCAATAATGAATTATTTATTCCTTCAGGGAAAAGCAGTTTACAAACTGTAATGCCCAATTTTGCTCAGGCCCACACACTTTTATTGGTGCATAATACTTTTACTTCTAAAGAAGATAT
>JAGWPI010000350.1 GCA_028877005.1 Bacteroidota bacterium
ACAGTTTGTGGATTGGCTTATTACTGGCTATTATAGTTGCTATTATATTTCTTCGTTCACTAAAAGCCAGTACCGTTATATTGTTTACCATACCGGTTACAATTTTACTCACTATTATTTGTTTATATGCAATTGGACAAACATTAAATATTATGACGCTGGGCGCATTGGCGGCAGCTATAGGTTTAATTATTGATGATGCTATTGTGGTGGTAGAACAAATTCACCGCACACACGAGGAACACCCCACTGAACCTACTAATAAACTTTTGCAGAAAGCTATTCACTACTTGTTTCCTGCCATGGTGGGATCTTCTTTAAGCACCATTGTTATATTCTTACCTTTTGTTTTAATGAGCGGCGTGGCTGGTGCTTATTTTAAAGTAATGACCAATACTATGATTATTACTTTAGTCTGCTCATTTTTTGTAACCTGGCTACTTTTACCTGTTTTGTATTTATTATTTACCCGCAATGCATCGGAAAATGTAGTAGGTAAAAAAATAAAGCATGGTCATGAGGTTAAGCAACAGAAATGGGTTGGCTTTTTTATACGTAAACCTTATATCAGTATATTATTTATTCTTTTTTTAGGGGTATCTATTTATGTTGTATTCCCCAAGTTAGCAACGGGATTTTTACCGGAAATGGATGAGGGTAGCATAGTATTAGATTATAGTTCGCCACCGGGTACTTCATTAGAAGAAACCGATGCTATGTTAAGACAGGTTGAAAAAATAATTGTACATATACCTGAAGTAGAAGCTTATAGCCGAAGAACCGGTACCCAAATGGGCTTTTTTATTACAGAACCAAATCGAGGTGATTATTTAATACAACTTAAGAAAAACAGAACGAGAACTACAGACGAAGTGATTAATGAAATACGTACAAAAATAGAGGTAACTCAACCGGCTTTGCGTATAGATTTTGGGCAGGTAATTACCGATATGTTAGGCGATTTAATGACCTCTGTGCAACCTATTGAAGTAAAAATATTTGGGAATGATCAGAGAAAGTTGCAAGAATTATCCCGTCAGGTAGCAGCCGTATTAAATACCGTTAAGGGTACTGCCGATGTATTTGATGGTATTGTAATTGCCGGTCCCTCAGTTGTAGTTAGTCCTAATTATACTGCATTGGCGCAATATGGTATTACACCTGCCAGCTTCCAATACCAATTACAAAGCGCATTAGAAGGCAATATTGTAGGCAGTGTTTTTGATAAGGAACAATTAAGTAATATTCGGTTCATTTACCCCAATAGTGCCAAACTTTCTGTTGCAGAGATAAAACAAACATTGGTGTTTCTACCCAATGGGAAACGCATACCCATCACCAATTTAGCTTCTGTTGCACTAAGTAGCGGCGATGCCGAAATACAAAGAGAAAATTTACAAAATATGGGAGTAGTTACTGCAAGGTTAGATAATCGCGATTTGGGTAGTACTATGCAAGAAATTCAACAAAAGGTAGCCGCAAAAGTAGCATTACCGCAAGGGTATTTTATTAGTTATGGGGGTGCTTATGCCGAGCAACAACAATCATTTAAAGAGTTATTGGTAATATTGGTTACAGCTAGTTTGCTGGTATTTGGCGTTATTCTGTTTTTATTCAGAGATGTAAAAATTGCATTGGTTATTATATTGGTAGCAGTACTGGGCATTAGTGGCAGTTATTTGGCACTATACCTTACCCATACACCATTAAATGTAGGTAGTTATACCGGCCTTATTATGATTGTAGGTATAATAGGAGAGAACGCCATTTTTACTTATTTACAGTTTAGGGATTCGCTAAAAGGGAAAACCAATATAGGCAGGGTAGATGAAGCCATTATTTATTCTATTTCTACCCGATTAAGGCCCAAATTAATGACGGCCTTGGGCGCTATTATTGCTTTAACGCCTTTGGCACTGGGTATTGGTACCGGCGCACAAATGCACCAACCCTTAGCCATTGCTGTAATTGGTGGTTTTATTGTTGCATTACCTTTGTTATTGGTGGTGTTGCCTAGTTTATTGCATTTGTTATATAAGAATAGTAAACCTATAGTTACCGAAGCGGAAGATTGATAAGTTATATTGACCTATTCAACCAACTAATAATTTTTTTAAAAGCAGCAAAAAGCCTGCATTTATTCAATGCAGGCTTTCGTTATTTATTTTCACCATGTGTTATTTATTCTACTTCCGCACCCATTCTTTTACTTACTTTTTTTCTATCCTCTTCATCTAACACCACTTTACGCATTCTAATGTTTTTCGGTGTTACTTCAATACACTCATC
>JAGWPI010000351.1 GCA_028877005.1 Bacteroidota bacterium
CCCGGTAGCGCGCTTCGTTCGGGACGAAGAGGCCGCTGGTTCGAATCCAGTCATCCCGACATTATTACCAAAAAGGCAATCTGAAACAGATTGTCTTTTTTTGTAGTGGCTACAATGCTTTGCTGGTGGGCAATAGCCATGAATAAGGTATTGATGCCGGAGGTTCGAACTGTATTGTTTTTCTTGTTATACATCATTCCATCTGGGAATAGTAAATATTGTTTCAATTAAATTATAAAGAAACAAGAAGTAGGCAAAATTTATTTCAATATAATAATTTCAATAATAATACAGTAATAGCATAAATTACAGTTACTGCAAATATGCCCCTGGCTGTTTTATCTTTTCGCGAATTAATATATATGGTAAATATAATAGCATTTGCCAATAATGAAAAGCTAAGCATGGCAGTGATTAAATGCTTTTCTATTCCTAAATATTGAATAAACTCAACAATACTTAATAGCCTAAAGCGCCATAAATAAAAGCCGAACATACCTGCAAAAGGTGCTAATAAACCTAATACAATACCAAGTTTTGTATTATCTTTTGTTATAAACATTATAATTGCCAGTTGGTTTCTAATTGTTGTTTTAGCTGATAATCAGTTAAATCGAAGGTAACAGGTACAAGGCTTACATAGTTGTTATTGAGTGCCCAAACATCTGTATCTTTTCCTTTATCAAAATTCACAAAATCGCCTGTAAGCCAATAATACTTTCTACCATGTGGGTCAGTTCGTTCTATAAAATCTTCCTCATATTTTGCATAGGCTTGTCGGCATACTTTAATTCCTTTAATGAGGTTGGCATCTAAGGCAGGAATATTTACATTAAACAATAAGTGTTTGGGTAATTTCCTTTTAAGTAATTCTTTTGTTATTTTTCGCACATATATTTTTGCTGCTGTAAAATCGGCCTCCATACTATAATCTAGTAAGGAAAATCCGGCAGATGGAATACTTTCAATAGCAGCTTCCATAGCCGCACTCATCGTACCACTATAAATAACATTGATGCTATGATTAGCACCATGGTTAATACCACTTAAACAAATATCGGGTTTGCGATGTAAAATTTTATCTACTGCTAATTTTACACAATCAACCGGAGTGCCATTGCAATTGTAAGCCTCTACACCTTCCATGAAGGCTACTTTTTGTAAACGAAGGGGATGACCAATAGTTATGGCATGCCCCATACCACTTTGGGGTTTATCGGGTGCTACTACTACTACTCTTCCTAAATCCATTACTGCTTCTACCAATGCTTTAATACCAGGAGCTCCAATGCTATCATCATTGGTTACCAAAATTATGGGTAGTTCTTTTTTTGCTTTTTTTACTGATTTTGCCATGGCTGCAAGATACAATTTGCATACAGTTTATAATGGTAATTTTTTTAGGTGTTCCTTGTTATTTTTCTTTTTTGCTTGGGATTAAAAAACAAAACCGCCCCAATATTTTATGGAACGGTTTTCAAAATTTGAAAGAATACAATATGTACTAAAGGCCCAGGAATCCACCTTTATTCAATGTTTTTTTTGCTTCGCCAATTTTAAACCCATTGTTATAAATTTCTATTTTATATTCTCCACCTGTAAATTTATTTCCAGGTTTCCAGTTAAAACTAGCGGGTAATGTTTTGCCTTGTTCATAATTCACTTCAACAGCATTGGAGTATGCTTTATCACTTCCATCTCTTAATTTAAAAGTACCTTCAGTACCAGACGGGGTACCATCAGGATTAGTTACACAAACATATAATGTTTTTTTGCCACTTGGAGTAATTCTGTTTTCATCAATATTGCAAGTAATTACAAACATATCGGCTCTTTTGGCATTATTGGTGCTTACTTCTTTTCCACTTTTTTTAACAATTACTGCCTTTACCTGAATATTAGAGGCGTGTAAAGTAGAGGCAATATCTTCAATATTTGCTTTTTCTGTTTGTGTTTTTGTTAAATTACCTTGTAGCTCAGTATTTTGACTGCTTAATTGCGTTTTTTCTGTAGTTAATTGCTGATTAGCTGCTGTTAACTGTTGATTCTCGCCCTTTAGTTGTTGTATTTCCGCAAACAAACTATCTATTTTTGCATTTAATTCTGCAATCATTTCTTTGGCTTGTTTTAGTTCTGCTTCAGTGGCATTTTTCTTATTTAATATACCCCTGATGTTGGATTTTAGTTTTAAAATTTCACTATTTTTTTCAGCTAGTGCTCCTTGTAATTTTACATTGCTACCGGTTAAAGAATCGGCTTTAGCAGAGGCATCATTAAATAAAACTTGTAAAGAATCTTTTGCAGTTAATGCTGTTGTAATTTGCGTTTCTTTTTGTGTAATAATATCTTTTGTTTTACTCTTGTCGTAAATAATATAACCCCAAGTTAAAACTAGGGCGGCAATTAAAATGCCATAAAAAGTTTTACGATTGTCTCTTCCAGATGATGAAGGTTGGCTTTGTGGGTTTTCTGTTGGTGATGTATAACTCATAGTTGTATGTTTTACGGTACTAAAATAATCTTTGTAAATGTATTTTTTTGATGATTTTTTTCAATTTTAAATAAGCTATTGGATAATATGCGGTTAGCCAAAGATGCTGCTTTTTCTAAGCAAAATAGATCC
>JAGWPI010000021.1 GCA_028877005.1 Bacteroidota bacterium
GCCCATTTATCAAATTCATTTTTACTGATTCCATATGGATTTAAAGGGCGTAACTGGTTTACAATACTATGGTCATCATTATATCCAAGACTTCCATCACCATAAGTAGCAGCAGATGAAGCATAGATTAATGGAACTTGATTCGTTACACAATAATTCCAAACATCTTTTGAATACTGTACATTTAATTTTTCATGGATAGCATAGTTAAATTCTGTAGTATCTGTTCTGGCGCCTATATGCAGCAATGCATTTACGTTAGGTTGTTCTTTTTCAAGCCAATCAAATAAAGAAAGTCTTTCAACTGTAGTGATAAATTTTTTCTGCTCCCAATTCATTCGCTTTTCTTCCACCCCAAAATCATCTACTAAAACAATATTTTCAATACCTGCATCATTTAATTGTTGAACTAGGCATGAGCCAATAAATCCGGCAGCACCGGTAATAATAATAATATTCTTATTTTTCCAAAAAGTTGTTGCCATTATTGCATCAGTTTTTGTAAGGCGTTATCGTAAAGATTTTTCCATGTGGAAATATGTCCCCAATTTTCGTTATTCACCACAATTTCTCCTGAGGTAACATGACCAATAGCATGTACAGGCACTTGTAATTTTTGTGCTAATTGTTGAATACCCGGCCATTGTATGACAGAACAAGTAATCACCACTCTGCCTTGCGCTTCACCCATCCAGAATGCATCGGTTCGTATATGTTCAAACCCTTTTGAATTTACCTCAAAGCCTAAAGAACGATGAAATCCCTTTTCTAATAAAGTGGTAATTAATCCTCCTTCACTAATATCATGTGCACTTTGAATGGCATGATTTTTTATGAGCTGCAAAACCAATTTTTGTATTTTGAGTTCTTCTTCCAAATTAAAGTGAGGCACATTGGAATAGTTAACTTGTTTAATTTTTTGGAGGTATTCTGATGAACCAATATCGTTAACCGGTTTACCTACTAATATAATTACATCGGCTGGTTGCTTAAAATCTAACGTCATTCTATTTTTAAAATCTTCAATAATCCCCACCATTCCAATTGTAGGTGTAGGGTATACAGGGCCATCGGGATTTTGATTATAAAAACTAACGTTTCCACCGGTTACGGGTGTATTGAAAGCCCTACATGCATCGCCCATTCCTTTAATGGATTCCACGAATTGATAGTAAACTTCAGGATCGTATGGATTACCAAAATTGAGGCAATTGGTAATACCGATAGGTTCTCCACCGGAGCATATGATATTTCGAGCAGCTTCTGCTACTGCAATTGCAGATCCAATATAGGGATTAGCAAATACATATTTACTGTTACAGTCTACTGTCATAGCCAATGCCTTACCGGTACCTTTTGCTATAACTACTGCTGCATCGCTAGGTGCATTAGTACTAGCATTGGCAGTACCCACCATACTATCATACTGTTCTGCTACCCATTTTTTACTGGCAATATTGGGTATTTGAATTAATGCATTTACAGCTGATTGCAGGTTTTCAACATCTGCAACAGAATTAATATTAAAGTTTTCTACTTTTTCTAAATAGGCGGGCTTTATAAATGCTCGGGTATATTGAGGAGCTCCGCCACCTAGAACTAATTCTTCTGCCGGAATAACTGCTTCTAATTTACCTTGGTGATAAAAGTGCAATAAGCCATCATTGGTTACTTCGCCAATATTACTGGCACTTAAATCCCATTTTTCGAATACGGCCAAAACTTCTGCTTCTCTGCCTTTTTCAACTACCAACAACATGCGTTCCTGACTTTCGCTCAACAATAATTCCCATGCCTTCATGTTTTGTTGGCGCGTGGGCACTTTATCCAAATCAATGCGCATACCAACACCACCTTTCGCACTCATTTCAGCTGTGGAACAAATGATGCCTGCAGCCCCCATGTCCTGCATGCCTACAACTGCACCTGTTTCAATAACTTCCAAACAAGCTTCTAATAATTTTTTTTCCTGAAAGGGATCACCAACCTGAACGGCAGGTAATTCTTCTGTACTTTCAGCAGTAATATCAGCGCTTGCAAAACTAGCTCCTCCAATACCATCTTTACCGGTAGCACTTCCAACAAAAAAAACAGGATTACCTAAACCCTTTGCGGTGGCGCTAATCATTTTATTGGCCTTCATAATACCAACGCTCATGGCGTTTACCAAAGGGTTTGTATGATAACAATCTTCAAAATACACTTCACCGCCTACAGTAGGTACGCCAAAACAATTGCCATAGTGGCCAATACCTTTTACCACACCTTTAAGCAGACGATGTGTTTTTTTATCATTTAAATTACCAAAACGAAGGCTATTCAATGATGCAATTGGGCGAGCACCCATGGTAAAAATATCGCGCTGTATACCACCTACTCCTGTAGCAGCCCCTTGAAATGGCTCAATAGCAGAAGGGTGATTATGGCTTTCAATTTTAAATACAACCGCATAGCCGTTGCCCATATCCATAAGTCCTGCATTCTCTTCACCGGCAGCTATTAACATTCTTCCACCTTCACGAGGCAGGGTTTTTAGCCATTTAATTGAATTTTTATAGCTACAATGTTCACTCCACATGGCACTAAAGCAGCATAGTTCAGTAAAATTGGGTGTTCTTCCAAGTTTTTGTTGAATTAGGGCAAACTCATCTTCTGTTAATCGAAGTTGTTTTGCGGTTGTAACAGTTATTTCCATTGCTTAAGTTATAAGAATAAAGTTGGCATATTGTACCAATAATGTTACAAAGGTAATAAAGCGGGGCTAGCCAGCAATTGAAAAACTGCCGTAAACTTGTAATTAGAGGAAGGATTTGTACGAGAAAATCAGGCTGAATGAGCAGTAATTTGCTGAAAAGCTTCCATTAACTCTACATCATTTACCTCACTGCGTAATTCATCGGAAAGCAATGGCACCAATTGATGTAAGTACCTATCATTGCTGCTTTTGCCGGAAATAGTATCCAGCCAAAACATTTTATTCATATACCTACTTTTCAGCATGGTGTAACTCCATACAATACTTTCAGACTCAGATGAGAGCCCATTTTTTGTAATATCCATTTTTTGTTGAATAAATTGCTCGGAGAGCTTTACAACTAAACTTGCCAGTTTAATTTTGGGAGAATAAGGTCGCTGTCTAAACCATGGTTTAATTAAATACATAGCTTTTGGTTTTTACGGATGGATTTGGATAAAGTTAAATTTGTGAATAATCATTTTCATTCACTTTTGCTAATATACTAGTTTTTTATACAAACATAAGTAAGAAACTTTACCAAATTATTAAGGAAAAATTAAGCAAAAACCAAGCCAAAGAGTTAAATATTTTAAGAGGTTATACGGCTAAATTGCTCAACTAATTCATCATCAGATAGATAGGGGTTTAATTCATCTGTAATAAAAGGTACTAATTTTTTAAGATAACGCTCATTGCTACTGCATGGTGCAACATCCATCCAATAATCTTTGTACATATATCGGCTTTTAAGCATGCTGTAATTCCAAATAATACTGTCCGTAGCATCAGCCATTTTCCCCACCTGACATTCATATTTTTGTTGAATTATACGTTCGGTAATAGCCAAAACCAGTTTGGCAAATCGGATTTTTTTGCAGAATTGTTCTTTTTTAAACCAAGGGCGTAAGTATAACATAGTATAGCCAATTTTAATTTTACCGATATATAGTTGAATAAATAAGCCTTTAAATGCCAAAACCAAGCCAACATCCAAATATTATTAAAAATGTATGTTCAGGTAAAAAATTAAATTTTTGTACTTGCACAAATCCCGCCTTGCTGGTTTTTCAAAGAATATTATGTGAAAGGATCTAGATTATTTGGTTTTTCAATACAACAAATAACATTTTGCACAACCAAAAA
>JAGWPI010000352.1 GCA_028877005.1 Bacteroidota bacterium
AACCGCCATCACAAAGCCTACTTTGAAAATGGATATTGACAAAAAAGTGTACAATGTAGAGAAAGATATTGTAAATGCAGGTGGTACTGCTTTAGATGTAATGAAGAATGTGCCTTCTGTAAATGTTGATATTGATGGGAATGTAACACTGCGTAATGCCACACCGCAAATATATATTGAAGGAAGGCCTACTACTTTAACCCTTGATCAAATACCTGCCGATGCTATTGAAAGTGTGGAAGTAATTACCAATCCTTCTGCCAAATACGATGCATCAGGTGGTGGTGCAGGTATCTTGAATATTATTTTAAAGAAGAATAGAAAAACCGGTTATAATGGCAATTTGCGTGCTGGTGTTGACAGTTATGGTGCTATTAATGGAGGTGCCGATTTTAATATTCGTCAGGGAAAGTTCAATTTTAATGCCTCGGCATTTGTAAACCAAAACAAGGGTAAAACTTTTGGAACAACTTACCGTAACAACTTTGGCGATACAAGTACTGCCGTGCATCAAATATCAACTGATAAAGACAATGGGGGCTTTATATTTGGAAGAGTAGGCTTGGATTATTTTATGACCAACCGAACATCTTTTTCGGCCGGCATGGTTCGGGTGCATGCAGATATGAGCCCTTATCAGTTCTTAACTACAAACATTGATAGTTTACTCAATACAGGTACTACTACACAATATAGCGAACGATATGCTAATACCAAACGAATTTTTAATGGAACCGGTGCGCAGTTTGGGTTTAAGCAGTTATTTAAAAAAGAAGGTGAAACCCTAACTGCCGATATGAATTATTTCTCGGGTAATAATTCTAATAACGTATTGTACAACACCAATTATTATTTGAATGGAGCAGGAAGTGCAATCAATAATAACTCACAACAACAAACCATTGGTACGGGCTACAATCAGTTTCTTACTGCACAAACCGATTATGTAAAACCATTTGGTAAAAAATCGAAAATAGAAACCGGTTTGCGTTTTCAACAGCAAAAGTTGACCAACGGAACCGATAATTATTATATGGATAATACAAGTAAAAATTTTATATTATCTAATGCAGCCTCTATTAATTATAAAAACACCAATAATGTATATGCGGCTTATGCATCGGTTACCAGTGCCATTAAAAATTTTGGTTACCAGATAGGGTTGCGTGCTGAACGTTCAGATTATTCGGGCGATTTATTGAACACACAGCAGCATTTTAGTAATAGCTATCCCATTAGTTTATTCCCTTCTGTTTTTTTAAGTCAGAAGTTTAAAGGTAATAATGAAGTGCAATTCAGCTATACACGCCGTATTAACAGGCCCAACTTTTTTCAGCTTATTCCGTATACCGACTATTCAGACAGCTTAAACATTACCAGAGGTAATCCTAACCTGGTGCCTGAGTTTACCAGCTCATTTGAACTATCCTATTTAAAAACATTACCTCATAATAATACTTTCCTGGCTTCTTTATATTATAAACATACCGAGGGCTTGATAACAAGATACCTGGATACTGCACAAAACTATTTAACCGGTAAGCAGGATATTATTAACACCTATGTAAATGCCAATTCAAGTTATACAGTAGGTGCTGAATTAACAGGTGTAACCAAGTTAACCAAGTGGTGGGATATGACGATGAATGTAAACATTTACAATTCTCAAATCAATACCAACAATATTATTGGCAATTCGCAAGCTGCATTATGGAGTTGGTTTGGTAAGGTGAACAATAATTTTAAATTACCCGCTAAATTCAAATTACAATTAACCGGATTGTATCAATCCAAAACAAATTTGCCGGTTAATAACAATAGCGGACAACAAATGGGCCCGCCTATGATGCAATCGCAGAGTGCTTCACAGGGTTATATTCGTTCATTTTATAGTGTAGATGCTGCTA
>JAGWPI010000353.1 GCA_028877005.1 Bacteroidota bacterium
AATCTACAGGGCTGGCAGTAAATTTTTGTCCATATAATAATGGGAAATCGCCATATTGATCACGTCCCAAATATCCTACTAAACTTAATGGGTTATCTACATTATACATGTCAATAGCGGGATTGGCATTACTGCGAATCATTGTTGTTAAATAAGTACTATACCCCAATAAAACAAAAGTAAAGCACCATAAAGCCAACCGTAAATAAGCCCAATTTTTCTTTTGTGCAAACTTAAGGCCCCACCATATTAACCCGGCTAAAACAATAAAGAAGAAAGTAAACCCACTGAAGAAGGGTAATCCTAAATTATCCACAAAAATTCTATCGAAAACACCTGCATATTTAATAGAATATTGAATAACGATAATTTGAACGATACCTGTTAATACACATCCAATAATGAAAAATATGTAGATACCTGCATAATATTCCTTTTTTTCTTTGTATATTTTTTCAATTAGGTATAGAATACCTATTGCTGCTAAAGTACCTATAATCATTAGTGCTGCTACAGTATTATCGGCAGGAACATTATCGCTAGAATTAGCACTAGCACTAATTAAAGCAGCAATAAAAGCTAAAAATCCACCTGCAATTACAATCGTTAAAAACCATTTCCGGATAGCTTTATAATTAAATTGTTCTCTTCTTCGGAAATAATAAACCATTACCACTGCCGGTATATTCAACAAACACAACAAGTGCACACCAATAGATAAACCAATTAAAAAGAATATTAGAACCAACCAGCGGTCAGCACCAGGTTCATCAGCTACATTATCCCACTTTAAAATGGCCCAAAACACAATTGCACTGAAAAAAGAGCTCATAGCATAAACTTCACCTTCAACAGCACTATACCAAAAAGAATCGGTAAAAGTATAAGCTAAAGCGCCTACTACTCCGGCACCCATAATAGACCAGAGTTGGGCAGTTGTCATAGTATCATTTACCCCCACTTTAGCAATTCTTCTGGCGAAATGTGTAATTGTCCAAAATAAAAATAAAATAGTAAACCCACTAGCTAATGCACTCATAACATTTACTGCTTTGGCTGCAGTAAGTGGATTATTTCCAAATATGATAATAAAAAGCCTACCTAACATTACAAATAAGGGTGCACCGGGCGGATGCGGTATTTGCAACTTAAAGCTACTACTTACAAACTCGCCGCAATCCCAAAAACTTCCATTGGCTTCAGTAGTTAGCACATAAACAGTACAGGCAATTAATGCAACTGCCCAACCTACCAGATTATTGGTCTTTTTAAAATTCATGGGTTCAATTTTTTTTAGAGCGGAGCAAACATAGCTTTTTAATAGGAAAATTTAAAATGCTTTGTTTAATACTCTTTACTTTCCGTTAAAATTTTTGGTAAAATGATATATTTAAAATTTCAAAATCCATCATAAAATTGAATACTGCTTTAAAAATGATAATTATTTACGTTGTAATTGTATAATTTATAATTAAAATGTACACTATTTAATTACATTAAAACTATATAAAATAGTTGTAATAAATAGCAATGATAAACCAGAGATAAAGACTATATCTGCCACATTTTCATAAAATTGGCTTCGTGCTGTTTTGTTTCTTATTGAAATGAAAGATAAGATACAACTGGCCATAAACAAAACAATAGCAAGGGTAGTTACTTCGTCAATGAAAGTTTTGTCAGAAATCTTCATCACTTTTAAAGAAGCCAAAAGAATAAAACAAATACCCAATAGGTTAGAGGAAGCATTTAATATATGCGGTGATTTTTCGCGATTATTCACTTTACAGCTTTTAAAACTTCAACAAAATAAGCCTAATAGTACTTTAATAAAAAGTTATTTTTAATGAACTTTGACACTGTGCGAGAATATTAGTACCCGAATCATACTATTTTATTCAACCCTTATCTTTGCAGCATGATAAAGCAGCGAACGGTAGCCTTTCACACATTAGGCTGTAAATTAAATTATTCTGAAACCTCTACCCTTTCCAGAATGTTGGAAATGGAAGGATTTCAAAAAAAATCATTTGAGGAAGAAGCTGATGTATATGTAATCAATACCTGCTCTGTTACAGATAATGCAGACAAAGAATGCAGACAAATTGTAAGACGCATTCAAAGAAAAACACCACAAAGCTTTGTAGTGATTACCGGTTGTTATGCTCAATTAAAGCCAAAAGAGATTGCTGAAATACCAGGAGTAGATTTGGTTTTAGGAGCAGCTGAAAAATTTAATATAGTTGAGCATTTAACCCAATTAACCAAAAATAACGGCTCGGCTACCATTTATAGTTGCGAAATAGAAGACGTTGCAGGTTTTAATGCCGCTTTTTCTATGAATGATCGCACCCGCACTTTTTTAAAAGTACAAGATGGATGCGATTATAATTGCTCTTTCTGCACCATACCATTGGCCAGAGGCATAAGTAGAAGCGATTCAAT
>JAGWPI010000354.1 GCA_028877005.1 Bacteroidota bacterium
TACGGTTTATTCTAAATATTTTCCAAGGCTAATTTATTTTGCCCGTCAATTTTTGCAAAATGCCTCTTCTACTGTATTTGTTTTATGGGCCAATACCCATCCGCAACATTTTATTTTATCGGCCAAGCAAACCTTTTCAGAAATGCCTTTAAGTAATATTGTAGGTATGTTACCCGGCAAAAAATTACCCAATGAATATGTTATTTTTTCCGGACATTATGACCATTTAGGCATTGGGAAAGCCGTGAATGGTGATTCATTGTATAATGGCGCTAATGATGATGCAGCAGGAACAACCGCTGTAATTATGCTGGCTAAATACTATGCTCATTTAAATAATAATGCCAGAACCTTAATATTTGCCGCATTTACGGCAGAAGAAATCGGAGAATATGGTTCCGCCTTCTTTTCAGAACAATTTAATCCTGCAACAGTAAAAGCCATGTTCAATATTGAGATGATAGGTACGGAAAGTAAATGGGGAACCAATAGTGCATATATTACCGGTTATGATAAAACTGATATGGGACAGATTATGCAGCACAATTTAAAAGGGACGCCTTTTACTTTTTATCCGGATCCATATACCGAACAAAATTTATTTTATCGTTCAGATAATGCCACGTTAGCTAAAAAAGGGGTGCCGGCTCATACCATTTCTACCTCCAAAATGGATAATGAGCCAAACTATCATAAACCGAGCGATGAAGTGAAAACACTGAATCTTACCAATATGACGGGCATCATTAAAGCTATTGCCTTAAGTGCGCAAACTATAGTTAATGGCAATGACACACCTACTCGTGTGGATACTTCACAAGTGCATTAAATTTTTATTGGAACGGAATGAATGGCATCGCTAAGTTCTTTAATAAGCGATGCATCTTTTTCAATAGCATTGCCAACAACAATAATATCGGCACCTGCTTTGCAATTTAAATACGCTTTTTCTGCATCTGTAATGCCTCCGCCAATAATTAAAGGAACCTCTATGTGTTGTGACACCAATGCAATCATTGTTTCTGTAATAGGCCGTTTGGCGCCACTGCCGGCATCCATGTAAACTAGTTTCATGCCTAACATTTCACCGGCCATAGCTGTGCACATGGCAATATCATTTTTATCGGAAGGTATAGGTGAAGCATTAGAAATATACGAAACGGTGGTAGGCGCACCACCATCAATAACCATATAACCGGTAGGTATAATTTCTAAACCACTTTTCTTTACAAAAGGGGCACTAACCACATGTTGGCCAATTAATAATTCAGGATTGCGTCCAGAAATTAAAGAAAGGTACAAAAGTGCATCTGCATATTTGCTTACCTGCGAGGGCGATCCGGGGAATAATAATACAGGTATATTGCAAGCAACTTTAATTTGCTTGATACACTCATCCAAATGATTTGAAATGACCAAACTTCCTCCCACAAAAAAATAGTCAACATGGGCATCTACTGATAACTGCACAAGTTGATCAATAGAGGTATGGTTTACCTTATCTGGATCAATTAATACAGCAAAAGATTTTTTACCGGTCTGCTTTTTTTCTGTTATTTGATGGTACAAGGTTTGCTTCATGCAAAAAATTGTAGGTGACTGACTTATTGCAAAAATGCAAAAACTTTTTGTTTTATTCGCTTAAATTAATAAGTATCTGTTGTAAAGCCATGAAATAATGTCTTTTTATGGATAAAAAAAATCTGCAACTTGTCTGTATTGCCTCTATTTCGTCTTTTCTTACAAGTGTAGAAAATAAGAATTAGCATTAATTTAGAGGGATAAAATATTTAATTAGCTGCTTTTTACCTAACTTTTCTTAATAAAATCATCTATATATTTCTTGCTCTTCAATAACAAATTTAAATTGGTTGGAGAATGAAATATTGGTTAGTAGGCAAATGGTAAATACAAAAAAAAGAGGATCAATGGCGGTTTTAATGATAAGTATTTTGAATGAAATAACAACATTTTTTTTCAAAAAATATTATCTACAAATGTTCATATTTTTTGAAATGCAAACAGGCCTTGCATCTCCTACTTTTTAATCCAGTTTTTCCACAATCTGTTAATATTTTGCATATTGTTTTTTAGTTGTTAAAAGATATTTTCGTAAGAAGCTATCCAATAAAAGGATATCCTGTTAAAAACAAAGTATTTCACCGCAATTCTAAACTAAAGGCTCATGGCACCTGCATCTAAAAACAAAGGATTACAATTTAAGCGCCGCTATACCAAAGAAGGTATTAGTGTTTTTGATTTGTTTGAATATGATTACCGAACCAGTGTTATTAAAAACCCAAATGGCGAGGTAGTTTTTGAAATGAATAATGTAGAAGTACCTAAGCAATGGAGCCAAATTGCTACCGATATACTAGCACAAAAGTACTTTAGAAAAGCCGGAGTGCCTCAGCCAGATGGCACTACAGGCCGTGAAACTAGCGTAAAACAAGTAGCACATCGTATGGCAAATTGTTGGAAGGTTTGGGGTGAGCGGTATAACTATTTTGCTTCTGAACAGGATGCACAGGTTTTTTATGATGAATTAGTATATAGTATCCTTAACCAATCTTGCGTACCAAATTCACCACAATGGTTTAACACAGGGCTTTATGAAAGTTACGGAATAACAGGTAAACCCCAAGGCCACTATTATGTAGATCCCAAAGACGAAACTCTAAAAAAATCGGAAAATGCTTATGAAAGACCTCAACCCCATGCCTGCTTTATATTATCGGTAAAAGATGATTTAGTGAATGAAGGAGGCATTATGGACTTGTGGGTTCGTGAAGCACGTATCTTTAAATACGGGAGCGGCGTAGGAACCAATTTTTCTCAAATACGCGGTGAAGGCGAAAAATTAAGTGGTGGTGGAACATCTAGCGGACTAATGAGTTTTTTGAAAATTGGCGATAGAGCCGCCGGTGCTATTAAATCCGGTGGTACAACACGCCGGGCTGCTAAAATGGTGTGTTTAGACTTAGACCATCCTGAAATAATTAAATTCATTAACTGGAAAGTAGAGGAAGAAAATAAAGTTGCAGCATTAATTGCCGCCGGTTATGATTCTAGTTATGAAGGAGAGGCCTATGCAACTGTTTCGGGACAAAATTCCAATAATTCCGTACGTATTCCTAATAGCTTCTTCGATAAACTAGCAAAAAATGAAAATTGGGAACTCAAAGCTCGTACTGATGGAAGGGTGATGAAGACAATACCGGCAAGAGAGGTGTGGAATAATATTGCCTATGCAGCATGGCGTTGCGCCGATCCGGGTACCCAATTTGATACTACCATTAATGAGTGGCATACCTGCCCAAAAGGCGGTAGAATTAATGCATCTAATCCATGTAGTGAATACATGTTCTTAGATAATACTGCATGCAATTTAGCCTCTATTAATTTGCGTAAATTTTTTAATGAAACTAACAATACTATAGATGTAGAAGGCATTGAATACATTAGCAGATTATGGACAACTGTTTTGGAAATATCTGTATTAATGGCACAATTTCCATCTAAAGAGGTAGCACAACTTTCCTATGATTACCGCACTTTAGGTTTGGGTTTTGCCAACTTGGGTACAATTTTAATGTTAAGTGGTATTCCTTATGACAGTGAGGAAGCCCGCGGTATAGCCGGTGCCATAACAGCAATAATGACAGGAACAGCTTATAAAACCTCGGCTGAAATGGCTGCATTTTTAGGCCCCTTCCGTAAATATGAAGAAAATAAAACAGATATGCTTCGGGTGATGCATAACCATCGTGCTGCTGCATATGATGCGGAAGATGCTTATATCGATTTACAAATTAAACCCATAGGCATTAAAGCCCAATTCTGTCCAAATTATTTATTAAAGGCTGCAACCAAAGCTTGGGACGAAGCCGTGCAATTAGGCGAAAAGTATGGCTACCGAAATGCCCAAACCACTGTTATTGCACCCACAGGCACCATTGGTTTAATTATGGATTGTGATACTACAGGCGTAGAACCCGATTTTGCTTTGGTTAAGTTTAAAAAATTAAGTGGTGGTGGTTATTTTAAAATTATTAACCAGGCTGTACCCAATGCTTTAAAAAATTTAGGCTATACCGATGAACAAATAAAAGATATAGAAAATTATGCCGTTGGTACTGCTAGCTTTGAAGGTGCGCCTTATATTAACAATACAACTTTAGCTGCCAAAGGATTTATACAAGAAGAAATTACCAAAATTAATCAAGCAGCTAAGTCAGCCTTTGAAATTGGATTCCTATTTAATCGCTATACCTTAGGTGATGCTTGTATGCAAAGATTGGGTTTTACTGAAGCAGAATACAGTAGTTGGGATTTTAATATGCTGGAAGCATTAGGTTTTACTGAGTCAGAAATTGAAGCCGCCAATGATTATGTGTGTGGAACCATGACCGTAGAAGGGGCACCCCACCTTAAACCGGCGCATTTACCTGTATTTGATTGTGCCAACAAATGTGGCAAAAAAGGCGAAAGATATATACATGCACATGGACATATTAAAATGATGGCCGCTTGTCAGCCATTTTTAAGTGGGGCTATTTCAAAAACCATTAATCTGCCACATGAAGCCAAAATAGAAGAAATTGAGGATGCCTATTATTTAAGTTGGAAATTAGGTTTAAAAGCGTGCGCTTTATATAGGGATGGCTCTAAACTCTCTCAACCGTTAAGCAATAAATCAGACAAAAAGAAGAAAGTAAATGACGAATCTGATGAAGCTAAACCTAAGGCTACTATTACAGAATCGGTAAAATTAGGTACTAATGCTACAATGGTCGATTTAAGCCAATTAACGGTTGATGAGTTGTTAGAGGAAGTTACCAAAAGAATGAATGCTTCAACAGATACCCAGCTAAAAAGAGCTTTGTCTAGAATTGTAGAACGTAAATCATTACCGGCAAAAAGACGTGGATATACCCAAAAAGCTAAAGTTGGCGGGCAAGTGATATTTTTAAGAACAGGCGAGTATACAGATGGAACTTTAGGCGAAATATTTATTGATTTAGCCAAAGAAGGTTCTACTTTACGCAGTTTAATGAACTGTTTTGCTATTGCTGTATCCGTAGGTTTACAATATGGCGTTCCTTTAGAAGAGTTCGTTGAAAAATTTGTATTTACTAAATTTGAACCCTCCGGAATGGTAGATCATCCAAACATTAAAACCACTACTTCATTAGTTGATTTTGTATTCCGAGCACTGGCTTTTGATTATTTAGGAAGAACCGATTTGGTTCACGTATTAAATAAACCAGAAATAGAAAATACCGGAGCAAATGAAGCAGAATTGTCCTATTTAGGTAAGCCGGAATTAAGTAATTTAAGAGTTACTGCATCGGCTACTACCCAGGCACCAACTGCTAAAAATGCTGCTACAAAAAATAATAGTGGTTTAGATATGGTAAATGCTGCTGCTAAAAATATGCAAAGCGATGCGCCTGCTTGTAATACATGCGGGCACATTACAGTACGAAGTGGCACCTGTTACAAATGTTTAAATTGTGGTAACAGTATGGGGTGCA
>JAGWPI010000355.1 GCA_028877005.1 Bacteroidota bacterium
TGGAGCTGGAATACGGCCATAGCCTGGGTTTGTGGTAATGTTTGCATTTGGAAACCCAGCGAAAAAACCCCACTTTGCAGTATTGCGGTTCAAAAAATTGTTGCTGAAGTATTTGCAAAAAATCAGGTTCCGGAAGGGGTAAGCTGTTTAGTTCAAGGCGATAAAACGGTAGGTGAATGGATGAGCCACGATACTAGAATTCCATTAATAAGTGCAACCGGTTCTACCAAAATGGGCAAAGCACTTAATGCTGCTGTAGCCGCAAGATTAGGCAAAACTATACTTGAATTAGGTGGTAATAATGCCATAATTATTTCTCAATATGCCGATTTAGACATGGCACTGATTGGCTGTTTGTTTGGCGCTGTTGGCACTGCAGGGCAAAGATGTACTACCACTCGAAGATTAATTATCCATGAATCAGTATATGATTCCTTTAAAACAAAGTTAGTAACCGCCTACCAACAACTCAAAATTGGCAATCCTTTACTACCCGATAACCATGTTGGTCCTTTAATAGATAAAACGGCCGTTCAGCATTATTTACATGCTATTGATCAATGTATTCAACAAGGTGGAAAATTTGTAGTTTCAGGCGGTGTACTTGAAGGTGCTGGTTATGAAAGTGGATGTTATGTAAAACCCTGTATTGCAGAAGTACACCCTAATATGGCTATTGTTCAGCACGAAACATTTGCCCCTATTTTGTACATTATGCCCTACAAAAATTTAGAAGACGCCATAGCTATTCAAAATCAGGTGCCGCAAGGCCTATCTTCTGCCATTATGACCCTAAACTTACGAGAAGCAGAAGCCTTTTTATCTCATGCCGGCAGCGATTGTGGCATTGCCAATGTAAATATAGGTACTAGTGGGGCTGAAATAGGTGGTGCTTTTGGGGGAGAAAAAGAAACAGGAGGTGGAAGAGAAAGTGGTAGCGACGCTTGGAAAGCTTATATGCGCCGACAAACCAATACCATAAACTGGGGAACCCAATTGCCTTTAGCACAAGGCATTACTTTTGAACTTTAATCAATATGCCTCTTATTCATTTAAAAGAAGTACCTGTTAAAGAAATAGTACCAGGTTATAAAGCAAAATTTATACACACAGGTTTAAATACATTTTCCTATTTGCAAGTTACAGCCGGCAGTAAATTAAATATGCATCATCATCCCCACCAACAAATATCGCAAGTATTAGAAGGTACTTTCCGTTTAACGGTAGATGGTATTGCATATACACTGCAACCGGGTGAAATTATGGTTATACCACCCAATACGCCACATGAGGGATTGGCTGTTACAGACTGTAGTTTATTGGATGTATTTTATCCGGAAAGAGAAGATTATAAAGCGCTGTAAATACTTTTTACTTAACATTTCGCTAAAACGCAGCCAGTCATTTCTCATTTTGAGGTGATTAACAGAACTTCGTGCATTATTGGTAAAAACAATATATTAAAATTTTTATATCTACTGTATTATTAAAATGCTTTTCATGAAGAAATATTATGCAATTTTTTTATTCATCACTATATCAATCAACTTTTCAGTAAAGGCACAAATGCGCGATGTGCCAAAAGGGTGGCATTTAATGGATGCTACAAAAGATAAATTCTATGGTATCAGCCTAAACGAAGCCTATGAATACTTAAAAGCAAACCACATAAAATCATCACCGGTTATTGTTGCCATTTTAGATTCTGGTGTTGATACTACACATGAAGATTTAAAAGGTATTTTATGGCATAACCCTAAAGAAATTCCTAATAATGGCATTGATGACGACCAAAATGGTTATATAGATGATGTATATGGTTGGAATTTTTTGGGAAATAAAAATGGAGAAAATGTAAAAAAGGCCGGCGATGAACGATCTAGAGTATTTTATCAGTTTAAAAATGAATTTGAAGGCAAGTTGATTGACACTGCACAATTAACCCAAAAACAAAAATACGAATACCGAATTTGGAAAATGGCCGCTGATGAAATGAATAAAACAAGTGACGACCAAATGGAAATTACCTTCTTAAATATTACACTTAACTCAATTAAAAAAAATGATTCGCTTATTCAAAAAGAAATGGGTACAAAAGTATACAACTGTGCACAATTAGAAGATTTTGAACCCACCACCTCCGAAGGTAAAAAAGCCAAATACGCCTATATTACTTTAATGAAAATGGTAGGTATTGATGCTGAAGAAAAAAACACAACTGTCATTAATGAATTAACAGATTATATTTTAGGCAAACAAGATGCCATTAACGAAAAAAATACCCCACCTACTAATTATCGTAGTAAAATTGTGCAAGACAACTACAATGACATTCACGACAAATACTATGGCAACTCCGATGTAATGGGACCTGACCCAATGCACGGTACACATGTAACTGGCATTGTAGCAGCGCAACGCAACAATGGAATTGGGATGGATGGTGTTGCAGACAATGTTAAAGTAATGATGGTTCGGGTAGTTCCAGATGGTGATGAATATGATAAAGATGTTGCTTTAGGCATTTTTTATGCCGTTGATAATGGCGCCAAAGTAATTAATATGAGCTTTGGCAAATCTTATTCTCCTCAAAAATATTGGGTAGATAGTGCCATTAAATATGCAGAACAAAAAGATGTACTAATTGTGCATGCTGCCGGTAATGAATCTGCCGATGTAGATACAAAAGAAAATTATCCAAACCCACATTTTTTATTCCAAAACAATACTGCTAATAATTTTATTACCGTTGGCGCCAGTAATGACCCCTCTATGGGGCAAGGCATAGCAGCAGATTTTAGCAATTATGGCAAAAAGGAAGTAGATGTATTTGCACCTGGCGTAAAAATATACTCAACGCTTCCACAAAAAAATGAGTATGGAAATTTACGTGGCACCAGTATGGCAGCACCTATTGTAACCGGCTTAGCTGCTTTGTTACGTTCTTATTTCCCCAATTTAACAGCCTTGGAAGTAAAACAAATTATTGTAAATTCAGTAATGCACCCAGACAGCACTTTGGCAGATTATCAACCTGGCACTCAAAAAGCCATAGCATTCTCAGCTTTGTCTAAAAGTGGGGGTATCATTAATGCTGCTAATGCCGTAAAAGAAGCAGAAGATTTAGAGAAAAAATGGGCAGCTGAAAAATCAAAAAACAATATAAAAGCAGCATCACAATTAAAATAGAAAAACAAAAACTATTTTTATGCCTATCAACAGACCTTTATCCGGAGATTATCCTGCTTACTACGAAAATTATATTCAACTAACAAATGGATGTAATAATCTGCAAGAACTCATCAGTACATTTAGTCAATTAATTATTCAATTCTACACCAATCTGCCTATAGATAAAGAAAATTATAGCTATGAAATAGGTAAATGGACACCCAAAGATATAATGCAACACATTATGGATACAGAACGTATTATGGTATACAGAATGTTAACTTTTGCCAGATCAGACAATAAAAATTTACCGGGATTTGATGAACAATGGTATGCTGAGCGAGCTATGGCTACTACTAGAACTTTAAAAAGCTTACAAGATGAATTCTCATTCCTTAGACACGCAACAGACTGTTTTTTACAATCCTTAACCCCAGAATCATTATCACTATCTGGAACTGCCAATAATTACCCTATAACAGTTAATGCCATTGGGTTTATTATATTCGGACATTTACTGCACCATAAGAAAGTTTTAGAAGAAAAATACTTACAGTAAAGGTTTTTTTAATACAGTAAACTACTGTCTAAGCACTACAAAAACCTTATCTTCGCAATCTAAATAGTTACGTATGAATTTACATGAATTTCAGGCGAAAGAATTATTGAAAAAATACAATGTTCCTGTTCAGGATGGTATGGCTGTAGATACTGTAATGGCTGCTGAAGAAGCATACAGACAAATTAAAACTCAAACCAATAATAATTTTGCAGTAATAAAAGCCCAAATACATGCAGGCGGTAGAGGGAAAGGTAAAATTATGGGTTCAGAGCAAAGAGGTGTGGCCGTTGCTAAAAGTGCAGAAGATGTTACCAATATTGCTAAAAATATTTTAGGTGGCACATTGGTTACTATACAAACCGGACCCTTAGGCAAAAAAGTAAACAAAATTTTTGTAGCCCAAGATGTATATTACCCCGGCCCCAATCCGGTAAAAGAATTTTATTTATCTGTATTATTAGATCGTGCCAAGGGTCAAAATGTAATTATGTATAGTACAGAAGGTGGTGTTGACATTGAAGAAGTAGCGCATAAAACACCGGAAAAAATATTTAAAGAATGGGTACATCCATCCGGAGGATTATTGCCTTTTCAGGCAAGAAAAATTGCCTTTAATTTTGGATTAACAGGTGAAGCTTTTAAAAATTGCGTAAAATTTGTTACCAATTTGTATAATGCTTATGTTGGATTAGAATGCTCTATGTTAGAAATTAATCCACTCTTTAAAACCAGCGATGATAA
>JAGWPI010000356.1 GCA_028877005.1 Bacteroidota bacterium
ATCTTCGCCTTGTCCGGTAGCAGCAGCTGCGCCCACTTCATTATCAACGTACAATCCGGCACCAATTAAAGGAGAATCCCCAACACGGCCATGCATTTTAAAACCTTGCCCACTAGTAGTACAACTGCCACTTAAGTTGCCGGCATTATCTAAAGCCAGCATAGCAATTGTATCATGATTCCATTGTCCATTTTCTAATTTAACAGGAATGGTGGAAGGTACAAAAGATGTTTTACCCTCTGAACGTTCAATATTAATAATGGGTTTGTATTCACTTTTTTTAAGCCAGTTCTCATAGGCTTTTTTGGCTTCATTGCTTAGTTGTTTTGGCTCTAATTCAAATCCTTCAGCAAGTGCAAACTGTTGGGCACCCTCACCAACTAGTAATACATGTGGTGTTTTTTCCATTACCTTTCTGGCTACTGAAATTGGGTGTTTAATACGCTGTAGGCAAGCAACGGCTCCACAATTAAAATTTTCATCCATAATAGAAGCATCTAATGTTACATAACCATCTCTATCAGGATTAGCCCCTAAGCCTACACAGCAGTTAATAGAAGATTCTGTTACCATTACACCTTTTTCAACTGCGTCTAAGGCCCGTCCGTTATTTTTTAAAATTAACCATGCAGCTTTATTGGCTGCAATACCTGCATCCCAGGTAGAAATAACAATTGGTTTTTTTATAGCACCTGAAATATTATAAAACTTACTTTTTGGAATAGCTAAGGCAGTTAAGCCCAATGAACTGAGCGATAAAAAATTTCTTCTTTCCACAAATGAAAATTTAGATGATTGTTTGCAGTAATTTATTGATTTAAAGATAACATATTCATTTAGATTAGTGCACAAATGGTCATTGGTAATTTTTTTTCTTTTCTGAAAAGGTAAATAAACCTTTTCTGATGTTTGTACCTTTATATCCTATTGTTTATACAGAATATGTATTGTATTTTTTTATAAAAATGTACGCATAATGAAAGTTGTACTAATTGGAGGTGGTTTTGCAGGCTTAAAAATTGCACGCACTTTAAACAACCAAAAGGGTGTAGAATTGCTATTGTTAGATAAATATAATTATCATCAGTTTCAACCCTTATTTTATCAAGTAGCTACGGCTGGATTAGATGCTAGTAATATTTCTTTTCCTCTCAGAAAAATTTTTCAAAATAGTAAAAATATACATATTAGAATGGCTAATGTTCAATATATTGATACTCATTTGAAGGAAGTTCATAGTGATATTGGTCGTTTTCATTATGATAAATTGATTATTGCCACAGGTGCCGATACAAATTTTTTTGGAAAATCTTCATTACAGGAGGCTGCATTACCCATGAAAAGTACAGTAGAAGCACTTCAATTACGACACAGGTTTTTGCATAATTTAGAAGATGCCCTTCAATTAATGGATAATAAAGTTGCTTTAGAAAAACTGCTAACTGTAGTTGTAGTAGGAGGTGGACCAACGGGAGTGGAGTTATGTGGTGCTTTGGCTGAAATGCGTAACCTCATCTTACCAAAAGATTATCCTGAATTAGATTTTTCCTTGATGAAAATATATTTAATTGAAAATAATCAGCATACACTTGCCAGTATGTCAGAAAAAAGCCAATTGCAGTCTGAACATTACTTAAAAAAATTAGGTATAGAAGTCTTTACCGGTGTGGCTGTTTCTGATTATGATGGCGAAACTGTATACTTAAATACCGGTCAAAATATTAATACCAGTACTTTAATTTGGACAGCGGGTATTAAAGGGAATGTTCCGAATGGGCTTGATGAAAGTTTGATTGTTAGAGGTAATCGTTTAAAAGTTAATCGTTTTAATGAAGTGATAGGAATACCTGATGTGTATGCGGTAGGTGATGTAGCTTATATGGAAACACCATTATATCCTCACGGTCATCCTCAAGTTGCCAATGTGGCTATAACACAGGGATTACAACTGGCAAAAAATTTATTAAATTCTTCTAAACAAATACCTTATGAATATTATGATAAGGGCAGTATGGCCACGGTAGGCAGAAATCTTGCAGTAGTAGATATACCCAAACCTAAATTGCATTTTGGTGGCTTTACTGCTTGGTTGGTTTGGATGGGCTTACATTTATTTCTTTTGGTGGGGGTAAAAAACAGAATTCAAGTATTTATTAATTGGATTTATAATTACTTTACAAAAGATCCCAATCTTCGATTAATTTTTAGAGAATTTTACAAACCCAAGCAATCTATTTATGCTGCCAATTCAAGTGATACAAAAAATACAACAACAATATAATTGGGAAGGCAATATTCAAATTAAGGTTCTAAAAAGTGGACTTATAAACCATACTTGGAAAGTGATTACTAATAATGGTAATTACATTTTACAAGCTATTAATACCCATGTGTTTTCTCAGCCGGAAAAAATTGATCATAATTTGCGGCTACTCTCCAATTATTTTTCGCAGCAAAATCAAAATTATTTATTTGTAGGGCCAATGAGTAATTTAAGTGGCAAAACAATGATCCAAATTGCTGATACCTATTATAGAGTTTTTCCATTCATAGAAGGTACACATACTAAAACTTATTTAACCAATCCTGATGAAGCATTTGAAGCAGCTTATCAATTTGGAAAATTTACTGCATTACTTGTTGATTTTAATCAGCAGGAATTAGCCAATACTATTCCCTTTTTCCACCATCTTGCCTTCAGGTATTGGCAATTTCAAAATGCTTGGCAAAATGCAGATGGACAAGTAAAAATTAAGGCAGAACCATTTGCTTATAATATCCACACACATTTACAAATTTTAGAAAAATATAATTTTTTTATTCATAAAAATACCTGTTTAATAAGGACAATGCATCATGATACAAAAATTTCGAATGTGCTTTTTAATGAACAAGATAAAGGAGTCGCTGTTATTGATTTAGACACAATAATGCCCGGATATTTTTTTAGTGATTTAGGTGATATGATGCGAACTTATATTAGTTCTGTGTCAGAAGAAGAAAAAGATTTGTCAAGTATTGCTATTAGGAAAGAATTTTTGGAAGCTGTGATGGATGGATATCTCACACATATGGATCCTATATTAACCAGTTTTGAAAAGGAGAATTTATTATTCTCCGGGCAAATAATTACATTTATGCAAGCATTACGTTTTTTAACTGATTTTCTTCAAAACAATCAATATTATAACTGTACATATCCGGATCAAAATTTATATAGAACAGCTAATCAGTTACATTTATTAAAGTTAATGCAGGAACTAAAAGCACCTGAACAAAAATGGTATTTTACCAAATAACTAGTATCCATTTCCATTCTGAAAACTGTGTTTCTATTTCAACCTTATTTTTATCTTTGTAAAAAAATGTTATGCCTTCATTTGACATTGCCAGTAAAGTTGATTTGCAACTTTTAGACAATACAATTAATACTGTAAAAAAAGAAATTCAGACTCGTTTCGATTTTAAAGATTCGCCCGTTGTTATTGATTTCAATAAAAAAGATTTCACCATTTTATTAGAGGTAGAAAGTGATATGAAAATGAAGCAGGTATTAGATATTTTAATTAGCCGTGGTATGAAACAAGGTATACCCGCTAATGCTTTCGATTTTGAAAAAGATGCTTATCCTAGCGGTAAAATGGTAAAAAAGGAAGTGTCTGTAAAAAATGGGTTAAAACAAGAAGTAGCAAAAAAAATAGTAAAAGCCATTAAAGATAGTGGATTAAAGGTGCAGGCTGCAATTATGGATACCATTATTCGTGTTACAGGAAAGAAAATAGATGACTTACAGGCAGTTATTAAGTTGTGTAATGAACAAGATTTTGGTGTTCCATTACAATATGAAAACATGAAATCCTAACCATGCACTCTGTTTAATAGGCGTTAAGTATGGCAAAATTGTATTTGCATACTTTAATTTTTTTTATTTCAATCTTAATTTTGGTAAAAATGCTCCTAATCCCTATTTTTGCACCCTTAAAAAAATTAATAATCGTACGGCCAAACCGTACCACCTAAATCATTCATTATGAAGAAAGGTATCCATCCCGAAAGTTATCGTTTAGTAGTTTTTAAAGATATGAGTAACGGGTACTCATTTTTAAGTCGTTCAACTGCTGCTTCTAAAGAAACCGTAAAATGGGAAGATGGCAATGAATACCCACTAATTAAATTAGAAATTTCTAATACCTCACATCCTTTTTATACAGGTAAAAATGTATTAGTTGATACAGCAGGTCGTATTGATAAGTTTAAAAAACGTTACGCAAAGAAAAGTTAATTTATACGTGAGAATAGAGCAAAACCCGGTCTTTTACCTGACTGGGTTTTTTGTTTTAACCATTGTACCTTGCTGCTGTTTAATATAAAGTGTAACCATTATTAAGAAAGAATGTTTTAGTAAACATAAAACTAATAATATAGATAAAAATTTGCAACCATGAAATTAGATATTTTAGCCTTTGGAGTACATCCAGATGATGTTGAATTAGGTTGTTCAGGAACTATAATGGCTGCTGTTACGGAAGGGAAAAAAGTGGGCGTTATTGATTTAACCAGAGGTGAGTTGGGAACAAGAGGAACAGCAGAAACTAGATTATATGAATCTAAAAAAGCTGCCGAAATAATGGGTATTACAGTGAGAGAAAACTTAGAAATGGCTGATGGCTTTTTTGTGCAAGATGAAACACATTTACGAAAAGTAATTACTATTATTCGGAAATACCAACCAGATATTATTTTGTGCAATGCTCCGGAGGATAGGCATCCTGATCATGGTAGAAGTGCTAAATTAGTAGCGGATGCAGCTTTTTTAGCCGGCCTTCGTAAAATAGAAACAATAGATGCAGGTATATCTCAGCAAAAGTGGCGTCCTTCCTATGTTTTTCATTACATTCAAGATAGATTTATTCAACCTTCATTTGTTATAGACATATCTATTTATATGCCTAAAAAAATAGAAGCAGTTTTAGCTTATTCAACGCAATTCTATACACCAGAAATGCAGCTTAACGAACCACAAACCTATATTTCTTCACCTCAATTTTTAGAAACCGTTAAAGCCAGAGCTATGATGTTAGGTAAACGTATAGGTGTAGAATATGCCGAAGGCTTTATTTCAGAAAAAGTGTTAGGTATCCATTCATTCGATGCAATTATTCAAAATGTTACTTAGAATTATTGCATGGTTACTGCAGGTTGTTTGGCAATGATAAAAGCAATTAAAGTATCTAAGTCAATCCCTGCCATAGTGCAGGCTTCCGTTATTTCATCTCTCGAAACATTGGCAGCAAAGGATTTTTCTTTAAAACGTTTTTTCACTCCTTTAACATCCATACCTTCATAACCATTTGGACGCATTAATGAATAAGCATGAATTAATCCTGATAATTCATCAAAAGCATATAACATTTTATCCATCTCTGTTTCGGGTAAAACGCCAAAATGAGCAGGGCCATGAGAGGCAATAGCATGTATAATCATTGGATCAATTTTTCGATTTTCTAATTCATCAATAATTTTTTTACAATGTAGTTCCGGCCATTGATCCCAATCAGCATCATGTAATAAGCCAGCTAGTTCCCATTTCCATACTTCCTGTGGATGTAATTGTAATTTTTCTTCTGCCCAGTTTTTCATTAAATTGGCTACTTGCAGCATGTGTAATTGCAGTTTTGGATTCAATACCCAACTTCTTAATAATTCCATGGCTTCTTCACGAGTTAATACATTATTTGTATTTGAAGCGTCTCCAAAAATATTTCTTCCAATTTGCAGTGACATAATTTTTTTGGGATAAAGATACAATATGGAATATTTTTTCACCACTGTGTATTTATGTGCGAACAATCCTTACTTTTAAAGTTCACTATTATTTTAACAAAAATGCCTGCCATAAGAACAGTAATTACAGGAACAGGATGTTATATACCTGAAGTAATAAAATTGAATAAAGATTTTTATGTAAACCATTTTTATGATGAAAATGGTCAACCCATTGCCTTACCCTCAAATGTAATTGCCGAAAAATTTAAGAATATTACTGGTATTGAAGCAAGACGCTATGCTCCGGGGAATATGAATAATGTAGATATGGCTATTGCCGCTGCCTCTGCTGCCATTGCAGATGCGGGTATGGATAAGGAAAACATTGATCAAATTATAGTAGCCCATAATTTCGGAAATGTTATTCAGCATACCATCCAAACAGACACAATGCCTGCATTGGCATCTAGGGTAAAACATGGTTTAGGTATTCATAACCCTCAATGCATTCCTTATGACATTGTTTTTGGCTGTCCGGGCTGGCTGCAAGGTATTATTCAGGCAGATGCATACATAAAAGCTGGTATAGCAAAAAATTGTTTAGTAATAGGAACCGAAACCTTATCAAGAGTAATAGATATTTATGATAGAGATAGTATGATATTTTCCGATGGAGCAGGAGCCTGTATAGTAAGCGCTAAGGAAACAGATGCATCTATTGGAATTTTATCTTATAGTGTTCAATCACATGCACTGGAAGAATTGGATTATTTGTATATGGGTAAATCAAATTTTCCTGATTCAGATCCTCGAATTCGTTACATTAAAATGAAAGGCCGCAAAGTATATGAATATGCTATGCGTTATGTACCTGCTGCTATGAAAGATTGTTTAGATAAAAGCGGAGTAAATATTAATAATCTAAAAATGATATTTCTCCATCAGGCCAATGAAAAAATGGATGAGGGTATTGTAAAAAAACTATATGAATTGTATCATATCCCACAAATACCTTCTTGTGTAATGCCCATGAGTATTCATACATTAGGTAATAGTTCTGTTGCAACCATACCCACTCTATTAGATTGGGTAAGAAAGGGATTGGTGCAGGATCATCATTTGGAAAAAGGAGATGTAATTTTATTTGCTTCTGTTGGAGCTGGCATGAATATTAATGCAGTATGTTATCGATATGAATAATCTATGAAAAAGTACTTTTTTTTACCATTTTTTGCAATATTGTTATGTGCATGCTCTCGAAATCCCTATCGGGCAACTAACCGTGTATATAAACTACAGGTAAATGTTTTAAATAAACAACTTAAAAAATTGCCCGAAGTAGCACTTAATGATACAATTATACAACCGCCTTATTTTGTAGGTACAACCAACTTTAATTTACGTAAACCAAACTATGTTATTATTCATCATACCGCACAAAATAATTGTAATGCTACTTTAAAAACATTTACTAAATCAAATACACAAGTAAGTGCACATTATGTTATTTGTAAAGATGGTACTGTTTATCACATGTTGAATGATTATTTAAGAGCATGGCAAGCCGGAGTTAGCAGTTGGGGCAACGATAAAGATATTAATTCATCCTCTATTGGTATTGAATTAGATAATAATGGATTTGAACCATTTGATTCTGCACAAATAAAAAGTTTGCTTAGCTTATTACAACATTTAAAAACAACTTACCATATTCCAACGGCCAATTTTATTGGGCATGGCGATATTGCACCTACTCGAAAAAATGATCCTAATTTTCGATTCCCTTGGCAACTTTTAGCGCAACATGGTTTTGGTAACTGGTATGATACAGTTATTACAGATACAGTTCCCGATAATTTTAATACTATTGCCGCACTTAGAATTATTGGCTACGATGTTAAAGATACCACAGCAGCCATTATTGCATTTAAACGACATTTTTTACAAGATACCACACCTAATTTAACAAAGCCGGCCCGATTGGTTCTCTTTAATCTTCAAAAAAAATACATGTAATCCGGTAAAAAAATTCCCTAACACAAATGATTGTTACTAACGTTCGTTAGCTTATTTTTGCATCCACAAAATAATAGTTATGAACTTTAAGTTGAGTGAAGAACATTTGATGATACAAAAAGCTGCCCGTGATTTTGCTAAAAATCATTGTTTGCCGGGTGTTATAGAACGTGATGAACACCAAAAATTTCCCAAAGAACAAATTGAACAATTAGCTGATTTAGGTTTTATGGGCATGATGGTAAAGTCGGAATATGGTGGTGCCGGTATGGATACGATTAGCTATGTATTGGCAATGGAAGAAATTAGTAAAATAGATGCAAGTACTAGCGTTTGTATGAGTGTAAACAATAGTTTGGTTTGTTATGGCTTACAGGAATTTGGTACAGAAGAACAAAAAATAAAATATTTAACACCTTTGGCTCAAGGTAAAAAAGACGGCGAATTATATATTGGTGCTTTTTTATTAAGCGAACCTGAAGCTGGTAGCGATGCCACTTCACAGCAAACCACTGCTGAAGATATGGGGGATTACTATTTATTAAATGGAACCAAAAATTGGATTACCAATGGTTCAAGTGCTAGTGTTTACTTAGTAATGGCACAAACTAATCCCGAAAAAGGATCACATGGCATCAATACCCTTATTGTTGAAAAAAACTGGCCCGGAGTTACTGTTGGTGCAAAAGAAAATAAGTTAGGAATTAGAGGTAGTGATACCCATAGTATTTTATTTAACGATGTTAAAGTACCTAAAAGTAATAGAATTGGCGCCGATGGCTTTGGATTTAAGTTTGCCATGAAAACATTAGCCGGAGGGAGAATTGGTATAGCTTCTCAAGCATTAGGAATTGCCAGTGGTGCTTATGAATTGGCATTGAATTACTCTAAACAAAGAAAAGCATTTGGACAAGAAATTGCTAAACACCAGGCTATACAATTTAAATTGGCCGATATGGCTACTCGTATAGATGCGGCTCGTTTACTTTGTTTAAAAGCTGCTTGGGAAAAAGATAATGGTATGAATTATGATCTTAGTAGTTCAATGGCTAAAGTATATGCCAGTGAAACAGCTATGTGGGTTACAACAGAAGCAGTGCAAATTCATGGTGGATACGGATATGTAAAAGAATATCATGTTGAACGAATGATGCGCGATGCAAAAATTACTCAGATTTATGAAGGTACTAGTGAGGTACAAAGAATTGTGATAAGTAGAAATATTTTAAAATAAATTTGTTTGCAGTTAATGCACATTTTTAATAACTGCAATGAAAAAAACTTTCTATATATTTTGTATTTTTGTTTGCAGCCATTTCCCATCCCGATTAATGGCTGCGAATATAGATACAATATCAGTACATCATTTACTTCAATTAATTTCCCGGCAACAAAAAGTTCATCATCCATACTTTTTTAAAGGTGTATTTCCTTCTTACCGAACTTATCATCTTAATACTCCCAAAGCAGATAATAATATTTTTTTTACCGGTTTAATTCTTTTTACCTTACAAAAACTTTACCCAAAAGCATCCCCACAGGATAAGATACTCATTGATTCTATTGTACTACGTGCCAAACCCGCTTTTTCATTATTTAAAAATAAAAGCGGAAGAAATACTTATAATTTTTGGCAAACCAATCCTCCTCAAGTTTTTCCTAATGGTGGTTGGCTAAATTGGATGAACCAATCAATGGCTTTGCCCGATGATATAGATGATACCGTTATTAGTTTATTAGCATTAAATGCTGATAGCACAGATGCTTCATTAGCCCATCTTTTAATGCAACAGTACACCAATTTGAAACATAATAAAAAAATTCATAACACACCCAAACCTCTTCAGCTATTTGATGCATATTCTACATGGTTTGGCAATAAAATGCCTATTGATTTTGATATATGTGTGTTAACAAATGTTCTTTATTTTGTTTATTATTATCATTTACCGTTATCTAAAGCAGATAGTGCCTCTATTCATCTAATAAAAAAATGCATTGAAAAAAAATACATTGATAATAAAGCTTCTATTATTTCGCCTCATTACCAACGCACACCGGTTATTTTATATCATTTAGCACGTTTAATGAGTTTGCCTGAATTTAGAGCATTAGACCAATACCAACCAGAACTTATACAATTGGCCAATAAATGGTTAAAAAAATCTTCAACTCTTTTTTTTGATAGAATCATACTTTCCACTGCTTTGTTGCAATGGAAGCAACCCATCTTTAACAATATAAACATACAAACCAAACAGTTTCAATCCATTTTTATGGATGAAGATTTTGTATTTTTTAAAGCAAATATGGGTTCAATTTTGCCTCAGCCTTTTAAAAGTTTAAGTACATTTTTTGATATTGGTGAATTTAATTATGATGCCCCTGCCTATAATATGGTTTTGTTATTAGAGTATCTTTTGTTACAACAACATTTTAATGAAACCCAAGCTTAATTTTGCAAGATGGCAGTAAATACAACAGCATATTATCAAATTGTAACAAAATTAAATACATTTGGCACTACTTTAGTGGCCGTAAGTAAAACTAAGCCTGTTCAAGATATTTTACAATTGTATCAGTTAGGTCAAAAAGACTTTGGCGAAAATTATGTGCAGGAATTAGTAGATAAACAAATACAACTACCTAAAGATATTCATTGGCATTTTATTGGACATTTACAAAAAAATAAAGTAAAGTACATTGCAAGTTTTGTTTATCTAATTCATGGGGTGGATAGTTTAAGTTTACTAACTGAAATCAATAAACAAGCACAAAAATATAATCGTGTAATAGATTGCTTGCTACAGGTTTATATTGCCCATGAAATCACCAAATTTGGATTGAGTGAATCAGAATTATATGACTTATTAGATACCCTTACACTAAATTCGGAAAAATTTAAATATATTAATATTAGAGGTTTAATGGGCATGGCCAGTTTTTCGAATGATGCTATTCAAATTAAACATGAATTTGAACATTTAAAACAATTGTTTGATACCTGTAAAATTCAATATCCGGTTCTGGGGCAATTTAATATACTCTCTATGGGTATGAGTGGCGATTATGAAATAGCATTAAGTTGCAGCAGTAATATGGTTCGAATTGGCAGTTTATTATTTGGTGAAAGGCAAAAATGATGTGCACACATATAAGAGAAAAATGGTAATGCTCACAAACTGTATAGCATTACCATTTATAAATTTAAATATAACTATTTATTTATATGAATAGCATTTGCTTTCGCATATTGAAAAATAATATTACAAAATGCTTTAACACCCACTGTTAACATACTATCATCTATATAAAAATCAGGTGTATGATGGGGTGGTGCTTTAGCAGGATCCATACCTTTGGGCATTCCACCTAAAAAGAAAAAGAAGGCAGGTGCTTTATCGCCATAAAAAGAAAAATCTTCTGCACCAGTGGTCCAGTCGGAAGTAGAAACATTTTCTTTGCCTGCAGCCAATTCTAGTGCAGGCAATGTTTCTTTAACTAGTGTAGGGTTATTGTAAGTGACCTCAGTTTTTGTATCTATAGTTACTGACGCTGTAGCGCCTGATGCTTCTGCTATTTTTTCAGCTGTGCGAATCATTCGTTCATGTACATCATTTTGCATTTTACTATCCAAAGTTCTTATAGTTCCCTCCATAGTTAAGGTTTCTGGAATGATATTGCTGCGAACACCACTATTAATTTTACCAACTGTAATAACCACAGGTGCTTTCGTTAATTCCATTTGTCTGCTAACAATAGTTTGAAATCCTTGAATAATTTGTGCTGCAATTACAATAGGATCAATACCGCTCCAGGGTTGTGAACCATGAGAAGATTTGCCATTTACTTTTACGGTAAACCAATCGCTGGAAGCCATAGTAGCGCCTGATTTGTATTTTATTTTACCAATTTCAGTTTGAGAATTAATATGCAAACCAAAAATAGCATCAACTTTAGGATGATCCATTACGCCCTCTTTAATCATCAAAGGTGCTCCTCCTTCTTCATTTCCCGGAGGACCTTCTTCTGCCGGTTGAAAAATGAATACTACTGTACCCGGTACATCATTTTTCATTTTGGTTAGTACCGTTGCAGTGCCCATTAATATGGCTATATGCGAATCATGCCCGCAGGCGTGCATTACGCCAACTTTCTTACCTTCATATTCTCCGGTAACTTTACTGGCAAAGGGTAATTGTACACGTTCTACTACCGGTAATGCATCAATATCGGCTCTTAATGCAACAACTGGCCCCGATTTACCTCCTTTTAAAATAGCTACTACACCAGTTTTGGCTACAGGGTATTGTACTTCTAAACCTAATTTTTTTAAATACGCAGCTATGTATGCACCGGTATTGTATTCACGATTCGATAATTCCGGATATTGATGGAAGTGCCTTCTCCATGCAATTACAGAATCATTTACTGCATTGGTGTATGAATTAATAGTACTAGTTTCATTTTGAGCTAATAAAAGTGTAGGTAATAGCAAGAGCAGTAGTAGTTTTGAATATTTCATATATAATATATTTTTTTGGTAAAATAAGTGAGCTAATTTACTTTTTTATAAACAAGTATGGATCTGTTTCAACAAAATCGCTGGCTTTAATTGAAATGCCACTTACTGTTTTATTTTTGGTTAAAAAAGAACTGGTAAAAATACCAAAAGCCGGATTGTTGTAAGTAAGTAGCCATTCATCATTATCTAAATATTGTAAGGTAGCTTTTAAATTTTGATGGCTGTTGAATTGAATAATTAAATTATTAGGCATTTTTTTTTCTTGCGAAATGGTGATGGTTCCGTAAAGTTGATTTTCATAGGTACCAGTATAATTTTTAATAGGTAGCGTGGGTAGATTTCCTTTAATACGCATTTTCCATCCTTCAATAGTTTTCATTTCTCTTGCTTGCTCATCCATAAAAGCAGGTAGTACAGTTGCACTTAAATTTTCATAAGGTACCTGTAAATAAGCATTTAAAATTTGATAGCGCAGTAGTTCAAAAAAATCTTGATTATCTTGGTTAGTTAATATAGTAATACCTAAGTTAAGTTCTGGAATAAAGCAGGTATTGGTTACAAAACCAAATGCACCCCCTGTATGCCAAAATATTTGTTTACCATGATAATCAGTTTCAAAAATGCCTAATCCATAACCACTAAAATGCGATTCACCTCTTTTTTGGCTGGATATAATAGTGGTCATTTCACGGGTTGTTTTCAATACTTCCCATGGAATGATGGTTTTACCTTGGTATCTTCCACTATCTAACTGCATCATCAACCATTTAGATAAATCAGACACGCAACTAACCAAGCTGCCTGCAGGCCCTAAATTATCTACTTGATCATACGGAAGTGATTCTAATTTTCCAGTAAAAGCAGTAGTGTAGGGTGTTGCGGTATTGGGCATTTTACTCATGGCATAACCCAATGTTTGTGTATGCCTCATATCTAATGGTGCTATTAAACTATCATATACATATACTTCCCATGGTTTTCCTGTAACTTTTGGTATTATTTCACCTGCAGTTAAAAAGCAACTATTACAATAGCCAAAATTTTGGCGAAAAGTTTGGTTAGGTTTTAAAAAGCGCATTTTGTACATTATTTCATGTCTGGCGTTTTTACTATCCCAAAAAGAGAAATCACCTTGAAATGTTTTGGTACCTAAGTGATGCGATAACATGTCGCGAATAGTAACCATTTTAGTAACTTCAGAATCATATAACTGAAAATCCGGAAAATATTTAATTATTTTATCGTTTAATGATAGTTTGTGATTATATGCCAATTGGGCCAAAGATGTAGCAGTAAATAATTTGGTGTTACTGGCAATCATAAATAGGGTATGCTCATTTACCGGTTCTTTTGTAATAATGTTTCTAACGCCAAAACCTTTCATTACTACAATTTTCCCGTCCTTAATTATGGCAATGGCTAGTCCGGGAATATGCCATTGTTGTATTCCTTTTTCAATGTAATTATTTAAACTATCTTTAATAAAAGGTGGCTGTGCTAATAATGCAGTTGCATTTAATTGTA
>JAGWPI010000357.1 GCA_028877005.1 Bacteroidota bacterium
CAATGTTGCTTTTTTAAGAACGCCCATTGAAATGATACATCACTATTTTATGCCACATTCTGTGGAGGCTATTTGGATTACCTTTCCTGATCCTCAATTACGTTTATCTAAAGCAAAAAAAAGATTAACCCACCCCAGATTTTTACGTTTGTACCAACAAATATTACAACCAAATGGTATTGTATATTTAAAAACAGATAGCCCCGATTTGTATCGCTTTACAAAAACTGTTATCAACTTATTTCAGTTAGAATTGTTACAAGACTTTGATAACTTATATGCAAATACTTCATTACTACCCGAACATACCATAAAAACACATTATGAAAAGTTAGATATTGCACAAAGTAGTCGTGTACATTTTCTTGCTTTTAGAATAAATTCTATTTTAGACAATGAAAAAGATGTTGTTCTTAAAAAAATAATTTCTGAATATGCCACTAATTGAAGGAACTGATTTTTATTATGATTCAGAAGGCTATATGGTTTTAACCGAAAAATACCATTTAGAAAAAGGCTATTGTTGCGGATATGGTTGCAGGCACTGTCCTTACCAATATGAAAATGTGCCTGAACCTAAGCGATCTCACATCATTGATGCAGCTCTTCAAAACAATACCAATACCCCAAAAAAATCACATTAGTTTGTCAAAGGCGCAAAAGCATATAGCCATTAATAAAGTTTTACCAAGTGGTAAAAAAGAGCACTCTTTTTTTGAACAGGTGTATGAGGTAGTGGTATTAATACCCAAAGGAAGGGTAACCAGCTATGGTGCCATTGCCAAGTTTTTAGGCACCGGAATGAGTGCAAGAATGGTAGGCTGGGCCTTAAATAATGCCCACCATTTAGCTCATATTCCGGCGCACCGTGTTGTAAATAGGAATGGCTTATTGAGTGGTAAAGCACATTTTGAAACGCCTACACAAATGCAAACACTTTTAGAAAAAGAAGGCTTACAAGTAAAAGATGATTGTATTGTAAATTTTTCATTACACTTTTGGGACCCAGCTGTTGAACTAACAATACAGTAGATACTATTGATAATAAGGGCTAATAAATAAATAAACAATAGGACCTGTTACGGCCACATATAACCACAGTGGCCAAGTGTATCGTGCTAATTTTTTATGTAAAGAAAACTCGGCTGTTAATGCCCTATAAGCAGTAAATAAGATAAATGGCAGTATAATGGCTGCTAAAAAAATATGCGTAAATAAAATAATTAAATAAATCACTTTTATAGTTCCTGTACCTCCAAACTTTGTTTCGCCGGCTAAAAGATGGTGGGCAATATAACTGATTAAAAAAAGTACTGAAAGCACCAATGCCGTAATCATTAATTTTTTGTGCAGTAAATAATGTTTAGTTTTTACAGCAACTAAAGCAGCCACTAATAAAATGGCAATAATGGTGTTTATAATAGCATTAAAAGCCGCAAATACATGTACATTAAATCCAAGATGAATGCTTAATTTAAAATTACTGAGCAATACTACTGCTGCAAATACAACAAAAGAAAATATACCAATTAGTGTTTTGGCTTGAGCATCATTTTTTTTCAGAACAGCTGATAACATGTTTAAATTTATTTAACTAATATTAACGAAAAAATTACGCATTTTGTTTGGGTACTTTTCCTGGTTTTCTAGTTAATGCATATACAAACACTATAATCATTATTACAATCACTACCCAAAGCCATTTTAAAGCAACAATAGAAGCAAATACTTCACTTTTTTGTGATCTATCTTTCTCTAACATTAGTAAACCAATATCTTTTGCCAATTTTCCCAATGCTACTGTGTCTCTTCCATCATACAATCCTCTTACCACATAATTTTTATCCAACAGAATAAAAGAGGGGGTATGTAAAAAGGCAGTATCAACATTATGGCCATCAATTAATCCAATCTTAAGTTCATTAAATGCAAAATCATAAATTTTCTTTTTGGGTCCGGTAAGCATCCACCAGTTATCGGGGTTTACACCATAAGCATTTGCATAAGCTTTTAATGCTTGTACACTATCTCTTTCCGGATCTACAGAAAATGAAATAAATTGAACAATAGACGAATCGACCACCCTTCTTCCTTCCTCATAATTAGAGAAGGATTGTTGCAATTTGCGCATATTACGGGTTAAAGTAGGGCATGGATTAGGGCAACGTGTAAAAAAGAAATCCATTACCGTTATCTTTCCGGGTTTATCATATAAACTAACCTTATCACCCAATTGGTTCACCAAGGTAATATTAGCAGTATGATGCCAAAAACTGTCTGTTATTTCTTTGCCTTTTTCTACTCGTGTGCTTGTGCTATCTAATAACAATTTGCGAGGCATTACAACAGCTTTGTCACTAAACGATTTTAGCATTAAATAACTCACTAACGGAATAAGTAATGCTATAAGTAATGCCAGAATGGCTTTTTTATTCATGGTGCAAAGGTAATAATGTAAAATAAAACAACCATTGCTGTTATACAATGGTTGCAAAAACTGGTGTTAAAATACAGCCACAATTTTCTATTCAACCGCTTTTTTCATTTCAATAGTACCTTTTTCATGTTCACCTTGTTGCTTTTGTTGAACAGGAATGTTGCTTTCCTGATCATAAGGGGCATACTTATTGCGTAATTCTCTAAATGAATTACCATCTGCTAAAAAGGCAATGATAAACCAAATAAACAAACCAAGAGGTAATACAATAGTCATGATTAAATTTCTTATTTCATGCTTTAAATGCATAAAATATGCAACAATATAAAATGCTTTGGCTAGCATCAAAATCAGAATTATTCCTTTGATTAAATGTCTTGAAAAACTTTGTTCAGACATATTTACCATTGAGTAACCCAATGCTAATTCAATAATAGTTAATACACTTAAAATAATGGTAACCTTGTAAACCTCTTTGCGAGCTGCAACAGCATGTGCATCGTCCAATACTCTTAAATCTTCCATATAATTTTTTTTAAATGTTCGTTTATTTAATTTATACCAGATAAAAACAGGTAAATACAAATACCCAAACCAAATCTACAAAGTGCCAGTATAAACCGGCTTTTTCAATCATTAAATAATGTCCCTTCTTTTCAAAAGTGTTATTTAATGCCATAATGAGCATAATTACATTAATAACTACACCACTGAATACATGAAACCCGTGGAAACCGGTGATAGTAAAAAAGAAATTAGTAAAGTTAGTTGTTGATTGTGTTCCATCTGCATTTAAGAATGGATTACGGCCCCACCATGCACCTTCGTGAAAAAGGTGTGTCCACTCCCATGCTTGGCAACTTAAAAAGGCTAAACCGCCAATAATTGTAAATATAAGATTTGTAACAACCCCTTTTTTGTTCATATTTTGACCTGCCTGAACTGCTAATACCATGGTAACAGAACTTAAGATCAAAATAAAAGTCATTAAACTAACAAACAATAAAGGGTAACCGGCTCCTAACCCAGGGAAAGAATTAAATACATGATTTGGATCGGGCCAACCTTGGGTAGCAAAACGGGTAGTTCCATAAGCAATGAGCAGGGCACCAAAAGTAAAAGTGTCGCTCATTAAGAAATACCACATCATTACTTTACCATACTCTACATTGAAGGGGCTTTTACCACCACTCCACCATTTGGTTGTTACTGTTGCTGTTGTTGTTGACATGTTGGTTCATTAATTACGTTCGCAAATTTATTAGCTTATGTTTAAAAACGGTGCACAAAATGCATATTTTTTAAAGTGCTTATCTGGCTACATAAAGAAATATATATAAATAAATCCAAAGTATGTCTACAAAATGCCAGTAAGTACTTACTATTTCAATAGGAACAGGGCTATAGGATTTTACTTTTGTTCTAAAAGCTCTGAAGAAAGTAATTAACAGAGCAATAACTCCGCCCAAAACATGCAGTACATGAAGGCCAATAATAACTACTAAAAAAGAGGCTGCAGCATTACTTCCTGGGCCTAATAATAATACGCCATGATTAGCCATACCTTTAAAGCCAATGTATTGTAAATAAGCAAAAACCAAACCCAATACCACGGTAATAGATATTAGATTTTTATATTTTTGCATAGCTCTAGCCTTAAAAGCTTTTAAAGACAAATACATAGTAACACTGCTTAAGATAATTACTGCAGTTGAATACATAAACACCGGCGATAATTGTACATCTTCCCAATTAGCTTGGTTTCTTTTTACAATATATGCGCTGGTTAATCCGGCAAACATCATACAAATGCTGCCTATCCCCATCCACATTAAAAATTTATGCGGATGAATTTTTTTACTTCTATTCGGGGTATCTGTTAATGCCATCATCACGTCTTCAATTAAACGATTGAATAAAATATTTTTAAGCACCGGGTATTTTATCTGCCAATAAAGCAAATAAAACAATTGGTAAATAAATATAACTACTAAACATTACTCTTCTTGCTGCCTTTACAGTCATTTCTCTATACAAACGTATAGATTGTATCACCATAAATACGTTACAGGCTACTAAAATCCACATACTTATTTGTCCGGACATATTTAAATAAGCCGGTAATAATCCAACAGGAATCATTAAAACGCTGTACATAATGGTTTGAAGGGCGGTAAATTTTGTAGGTCCTGTTTCATTTGGTAATAGTTTAAAGCCTGCTTTAGAATAATCATTATGAGCTACCCAAGCAATGGCCCAAAAATGAGGAAACTGCCATAAAAATTGAATAGCAAATAAAACCCAACCGCCTGCCGTAAAAGCATCTTGTCCGGCCACCCAACCAATTAAACAAGGTAATGCACCGGGAAAACCACCAATTAATACAGCAATAGCATTTATTTTTTTTAATGGTGTATAAATGAATGCATAAAGAAACAAACTGAAAGCAGAGAGTAATGCCGATGAAAGATTGAAAAAATACCACATCATAGCCACGCCAATTACCCCACTAATCAATGCAAAAATGTAGGCTTCTTCTGCACGCATTCTTCCACTGGCAACCGGTCGTTTTAGGGTTCTTTTCATTAATGCATCTGTATCCTTTTCAACTGCCTGATTTATAGCATTGGCGCTCCCGGTAATTAATAAGCCGGCTACAAACAATAACACAATCATTCCCCAATTATAGGCCACTACTTTTGGTGCCATTAAATAACAAATTACACAAGAGAATACAACGGTAAAACTCAAGGTAAATTTCATCAACTGAAAATAGTCCTTTACTTTGGCTACCAATGCAAATGAAAAAGATGTAGATGTATCTATGGTTTTTGTCATGTTCATTTTAGTAAAAGCCAATGCCCTGATATCTCAGGGCATTGCACATATTTAAGGTGAAGCCGAGATATTTACTTCACTTGTTCATTCAAACTAATGTTGCGATTCATCTGCCCCAACGGGTTCTGTTTGGGGAATAAATTCTCTTCCATCTTTATTATAATCATATGCCCAACGATGTACTTCAGGAATTTCACCATCCCAGTTTCCATGTCCCGGATTAATGGGTGTAGTCCATTCTAATGTATTAGCACCCCATGGGTTTTTGGTAGTTACTTTTCTTCCTTTGAAAATAGAATAGAAGAAATTAAAGATGAACAAAAGTTGTGCAGCAAAAGTGATGATTACAACCGTGCTGATAAACCTGTTTAATTCTGCAAATTGTTTAAAACTTTCCCAGCTGCTATAATCATAATAACGACGAGGCATACCGGCTAATCCCTCATAGTGCATGGGCCAGAAAATTAAATAGGCACCTACTAATGTAATCCAAAAATGAATATATGCTAGCGTATTGTTCATGTACCTACCATACATTTTGGGGAACCAATGGTAAATACCGGCAAACATACCAAACATAGATGCAACACCCATTACTAAGTGAAAGTGTGCAATAACAAAGTAGGTATCATGCAAATGAATATCAATGGCAGAATCGCCTAGCCAAATACCGGTTAAACCACCGGAAATAAACAAACTCACAAAACCTATAGTAAAAAGCATGCCTGGTGTAAAACGAATATTACCACGCCATAAAGTAGTTAACCAATTAAATACTTTAATAGCTGAAGGTACCGCAATTAATAAGGTTAAAAGTACAAAAACTGAACCCACAAATGGATTTAATCCTGATACAAACATGTGGTGCGCCCATACCAAAAATGAAAGAATACAAATTGCAAACAGTGATCCAATCATTGCCATGTAACCAAAAATGGGCTTCCGAGAGTTTATCGACATAATTTCTGATGCCATGCCCATAGCAGGTAATAATACAATGTAAACTTCAGGGTGTCCTAAGAACCAAAATAAGTGCTGATACAAAATTGCTGTACCCCCTTCATTAGGTAAGGCACCAACTCCATTAATAAAAATATCGGAGAGGTAAAAACTAGTACCGAAATTTCTATCAAAAATTAATAAAATAAAACCAGAGAACAATACAGGGAAAGAAAGAATGCCAATAACAGCTGTAAAGAATAAAGCCCAAATAGTTAAAGGTAATCTAGTCATGCTCATACCTTTTGTACGCATGTTCAATATAGTGGCTACATAGTTTAAGCCCCCTAATAAAGAAGATACCACAAATAATATCATAGCAATTAACCATAAATCCATACCAGATTTAGAACCGGGAGAAGCATCACGAAGAGCACTTAATGGTGCATAAGCTACCCAACCACCGCTAAATGGACCTGTTTCTACAAAAAGAGAAGACAACATTACCAAACCGGCAGCTAAGAAAAACCAATAAGAAAGCATATTCATGAAAGGTGAAGCCATATCACGAGCACCAATCTGTAATGGTATTAAGAAATTAGCAAAAGTACCACTTAACCCGGCCGTCAATACAAAGAAAATCATCACTGTTCCGTGAATAGTCACCAATGCATAGTAAGCCTGTGGGGTTATGCGGCCATCATCTACCCAAAATTTACCCAACACATCTTGCAGCCAATAAAAGTGCGAATCAGGATAACCCAATTGCAAACGGAATAAAACACTCATTAAACCACCCAAAAATGCCCAAATAATACCTGTAATTAGAAATTGTTTGGAAATCATTTTATGATCAGTACTAAAAACATACTTTGTAATGAACGACTGATGGTGTTCATGATGTTCATGATGTTCTGTAGCCAATTCAGTGCTTAACCCTGCACCTGCCCCTAATGCAATTTCAGTACTCATAACTTTATCGTTTTAAAAGTGCTTCTTTAACAACTAAATGAACATTTCTGTTCTGAAAAATATATTATTTAATAGCTATTGCCTTGTTCTTTAATGGATTAGTAGCCATAGTTGGTTTAGCGGTACTATCTACTTTTTTGTTGTCCGGATCCTTATCGGGGAATGCTAAGTAATAATAAGGCTTTTGCTTAGCCATCCAAACATCAAAATCTTCCTGACTTACCACTTTAATAATCCCTTTCATAGAATAATGTCCATTACCGCACAATTGATCGCAAGCAATTTCATAATCAAAGTTGGGATTATCTGTTATTTTGCGCATTTCTTCTGTAGTATATTTGGGTGTAAGCCACATAGTAGTTGGAATACCGGGTACAGCATCCATTTTTAAACGGAACTGCGGTAAACCTACATCATGTATAACATCTCGTGAACCAATAATAAATTTTACCGGCTTTCCTTTAACCAAATACAAGGTTTGTTCCATAACTATATCATCGTGTGTAGCCGGGTCGTCTTTCAAATGTAAGGTACTATCGTTTTTCCATACCAACCCTAAAGAGTTAGTGGCAGGATCAATTTCTTTGTAATACTTTTTACCCAAAATCCCATCTTCACCGGGATATCGAAATATCCAACCAAATTGCTTGCCGGTAATTTCTACCACCATAGCATTTTTAGGTGCATCGCCTGTAAAATAAAACCAGTCTCTTAATCCAATAATCACCAATATGGTTAATACAATAGCAGGAATAACAGTCCATATTACCTCTAGTTTGCTATTATGGGGGAAGTAAAATGGTTTGTGATTTTCTTTTTCCTGATAACGAAACGCGAACCAGAATAATAATATTTGTGTAGCTAAGAAAACAGCACCGGTTACAATTAATGTAATCCATAAAATGGAGTCTACTTTTTCGCCCTGTACACTAGCAGAGGGGTGCACCAATAATGTTTTTTTAAATAACAATTCATTACACCAATATAAACCAATTAAGCCTAATACCAAAAAGCCAAACATCAAAAATCCATTAATCTTATTAGCTTGTTGGCGTGTTTCTTTTTCGCCTTTTAAAATACCTACATACTCACTGGCTTTGGCAATCTGAAAAATTACCAAGAACACCAACACAATTACTGCTATTGTTAAAAAGATTGTCATAACACTTCAATTAAAATTTCAATTCAGTTTCAATAATATAAAGTTATCGCTATCTAGGTATGGTGTACAATACTTTCTTTTAAGAATGGATTGTATTTTGCGATTAAAGGTTTTGATGCTAGTGCTTTTCCAACAAAGTGAATCATTAATCCTATAAACAAAGCCAGTATGCCAAAATCAAACCAACCCAAGGAAACATGTTCTTTGCTAATACCTGGCATCACCATTTGGTAAAAATCTATCCAATGTCCAAAAAGTATTAATACAGCCATAAATGTCATCAATGTATAGTTTCTTTTGGAAGAACGTTTCATCAAAATTAAGAGCGGACAAATAAAGTTGATAATTATGTTTAAGAAAAAGATGCCTTTATAGGGTCCTTGTACTCTTCCTTTGAAATAAATGGTTTCTTCCGGCTGATTAGAATACCAAATTAACATGTATTGTGAGAACCATAAATAGGTCCAAAAAATAGAAAATGCAAAAATAAATTTACCCAAGTCGTGTAAATGCTCTTGATTGGTATATTCTAAATAGCCTTTATTTTTTAAATAAATAACCCATAATGTTATTAGCGCAATACCTGCTACAAATGTACTGGCAAAAACATACCAGCTGTACATGGTGCTGTACCAATGTGCATCAATACTCATTAACCATAACCAAGGTAAAGTAGAACCTACTGTTAAAGCAAACCATACTATGAATAAACCTGCAGTAACGGTATTTTTCCAAACATAGGCATTGCCGGAATTAAAATCCATGGGCTCTATGTCGGCTTCACTGCTAATTTTACGCATTCTCCAACCTAATAAACTCCATAAACCTACTGCAAGAATTGACCAGATAACAAAGAATTTTACATTTAAGAAACCGGATTTACCTTTTAATATTTCATCAGCTGCAACTTGTTTAGCATCTAACCAATGGTAAATTTCATGATTACCGGTAAAAACAATATAAAACAATACCACTAAAGTAATAATACCAAAAACAGGAACAAGTGTAGAAATAGCTTCTGCTACTCTTCTAAAAGTCATTTGCCAACCACCCATTGCTAAGGTTGTAGCGCAGATAAAAAACATAGCTGCATTACACACCATTGTCCAAAAAATGGTATTATACATAATTGTACCCATGAATATGGCTCTTTCTTCATTGGTGCCGGTACCTTTGGTAAACAAACCAATAATAAAGGCTAGCAAACCAATACCTATTAAGATATAGGACCATTTTTTCATTTGGGATGGTACTTCGAATTGTTCTTTAAAGTCTAAAGTATTTTCTGCCATTGTAACTCATTTATTGTGTTGA
>JAGWPI010000022.1 GCA_028877005.1 Bacteroidota bacterium
GAAGAAATGATGCGCTAGTTAAATTAATGCTGTAATTGTTTAACGTTTTTAGTTTGCATCTTCATTTCAGCTTTTCCTTGTTCAGCCTGTTGTTGTAATACTGTAATACTTACATTCAGTTCAAATCCTATTAAAAGAATAAGCGAATTGAGGTATATGAGTAGCATAATAATTAAAACAGTACCAATTGAACCATATACCTTGTTGTAACTACTAAAGTGGTTTACCCAGAAAGAAAAGCCAATTGTGGTAAGTAACATTAATAAAGTGGCCAATATGGAGCCAGGCGATATTAGGGGCCATTTTTTTTGAATTGCGGGTGCAAAACGATAAATAAATGCAATTCCAAAAAAGATAAATAAAATAATAATTGCCCACCTAACAGAGTTCCACCAAGGGAAAAATGTTCTTTTTTTAAAATGAAAAAATTCCCGCAATAAGCCTGCTAATTCTCCTTGTCCAATTAACACTAATAAAGAAGCTAACACCAATAGGATTAATAGTGTTGTTAAACGAATGGCGCGCCATCTTCTATGCAAGAAGTAAGCTTTTTTTTCTGAAATAGATTTATCAAATGTGCGCACTATACCCATTGTGGCATTTGAAGCATAAAACAAAACGAGAATAAATCCAAAAGAAAAAATACCTACGTGTTTTTTTAATAAATCATTAATGAGTGTATTTATTAATTTATAAGTATTTGAATTGGGTGTTAAGTCCTTAAACAGGTTAAGCATTTGGCCTTTAAAATCAAATGAATCGGGTAAATAAGGTATAATAGAAAAAATGAACAAAAATGCAGCAGGAAGTGCCATTATTAAATTGAAAGATATAGCTGAAGCTCTATCAATAATTCCAATTTTATTAATTTGTTGAAAGAAAAATCGAATTACATAAAACAAGGGTATTCCCTTAAAACCGGGAATAATAATTTGTTTGCTTTTACGAATGGCAAAAGCAAAAGGAGGGAATGAAACTACAACTTTTTCAAACTTTGTCACTCGCCCTTGTTTTTTTGTTTTTTGGCCATTTTGGCATCTAAAGCTTGTTGATATTGCTTTGCATAGGCATTGTGTTCTGTAAAAGTACTACTAAAATGGCTGTAGCCACTAAAATCGCTTTTGGCCACAAAGTATAAATAGTTAGTTTTTGGTGCATTTAATACAATATCAATGCATTTGGGTGAAGGGGTACAAATAGGGCCCGGAGGCAAACCTTTATTGCGATAGGTATTATAGGGGGATGGGTTTAAAAGGTATTTTTCATAAATCCGAGTTAAAGCAAAATTTTTCATGGCAAACTTAATTGTGGGGCAAGCTTGTAATGCCATATTTTGATTTAATCTGTTTAAATAAACGCTGGCAATTTTACCGCGTTCTTCATCAATATTAGATTCTTCCTCTACTATTGAAGCTAGAATATATACCTCTTTAGGTGTTAGGTTTAAGTATTGTGCTTTTTGAATTCTGTTATTTTTACTCCAAAACACACTATCTGCTGCATTGAGTTTATTAAAGATTTTTCGAATAGGTGTATCCCAATAAAAAGTATAGGTATCAGGAATAATGATGGTAAAAACATTAGATGTATCTACATGGTAGGGACGCAATGAGTCATTATTATTGAGGAATTGCATCACCTGCAAAGAGTCTATTGAAAAATTTTTAGCTATTAATTTCGCTAAATCTTCTTTCACTCTTAATTTATTAATTACCAAATTATTGGAAGCTTGCCTGTTATTTTTCAACATTTTTATGATACTTAATAAACTGGCATTTTTTTGTACTTCATATTTGCCCGGTTTAATATGTTTGGCTATTTGTAATTCTTTTAATACAAACTGAAATGCCCAGCTATATTTTATAATATGTTGTTGTTGTAATGTATGGGTAATATTACTGCTGTTTACACTATCGGGTGCTATATTGAAGTAGGCCTTCTTATCTTGAAAAGCAGTAGCAGGGCTTACTAAAAACCAAATAAATATTATTGTAAGTAATACAATAACACCAATTACTGTACCTATAATTTTGCGCATGATAGTTCAATATAATAAAAACCCTGTCTGTAACAAACAGACAGGGTAAAATTATTTTTTACAAAATTATTTGTTAGCAGGTGGAGGGGTATTTAATGGAATACTGTTTGCAGGTGCTGCACTTGGGTTTGTATTAACTTTTTGAATAATAGAGGTATCGGGGCCTTTGGTTGAACCTTTAAAAATAATGGTTGAAAACAAGGAAAGTATTGTAATAATGGCTGCAAATAGCCAAGTACCCTTTTCTAAAACATCGGTTGTTTGCTTTACACCCATAATTTGGTTACCAAATCCACCAACATTGCCGGCTAAACCACCTCCTTTTGGATTTTGTATTAATACAATAAACCCTAGGGCAATACAGGCAATTACAATTAAAATAATAAAAACGACAGTCATGCTACATTTCTTTTAGTTGTTCAATTTTTTTTGCAAAATAAGCAGATTTATCAGGATCTAAAAAACTTAATTTAATATATACTTGTACTGCCTTATCAATTTTCCCCTGTTTTACCAATACTTCTGCCATAGTTTCAGTAATAATTTCTCTGGTTTCGTTAGAAGTTTGTGCAATACCTGGGATAATACTATCTAACTCTGTTGTTGGAATTACAGTAGAATCAGTATTATGCTGATTCTTTATTATCTTAAGCCAGTCGGTAAATTTTAAAAGTTGTTTGCTTAATTTATCTTGAGGTTCGCGGGTTAAGTCTGCTGTAATGCCTAATGAGCCAAAGTAATCAATGGTATGTAAATGCGGCGGCTCATATATTAGTTCCTCTTTAGCTTCTATAGGCTCTTTAAAGCTAGACCATTGTGCAGCAATCAATTCAAATAATTTATTTGGATCAATAACTTCCACTTTATCCTTCTCTTCATCCAAAGTCGGTTCTGGCAGGTTGGTATTATTTGCTTCTGTTTCTATATGGGAGAGGAGTTGTTGCTCTGCTATGCCCATGTTATCAATAGGCACGTTAAAATTATGGGTGCTTGCTTCCTTTTTTTCATTTACCTCGTTGTTAATAGATGCTTTAGACGCACATACCTCTAAAAAAATTGATTCTATTTCTGCATCAGTTACTACATTGTTTGTTGTAATAATCGGGTCATTTTTTTCGGTTTCAGTTATATTTACTAAAACATCTTCTGTTGATACCTTATTTGCCTCTGTATTTTCTGTTGCCTCTATGGCAGGTGTATTAGAAACTTCTTGGTTTTCATTTTCTGATTTTCCGGAGGATAATTCTTCCATTTTTATTGCATTATCAATAGCGATATCTGAATGGGTAATTTGGGATGATGGTATAATTGGTGATGAATGATTCAACAAATAGTTTATCCAAAGCAAATTACAGGATGAAGGAATGATTTGGTGTTGAATAAGTGATGGGAACACTTTATTATTTTCTTGCAATTTGGCAATCAATAAAATTTTTGTTGGTGTGAAAAATGGATACTTTGAACACAATTGCTGTAACTCTTCCGCATTAACCATTTCAAAAGGTTTATGTAGAAGCTCAGAAGCAGTTTGATGTATTAAAGCATTCATGTTGTGAAAATACAATATTTACCAATTAGAAAAAATATGATTAAAAATATCATCTGAAATATTACTAACAATGGTGGTAATTAATTGCCCTTCTGCTTGTTGTAAAGACAAATTAGATGAAAAGTCATAATTCCTGCTTACATCAAATTCATCGGTTTTATTATCAACATTGTTTTTAACAGTAATATGTGCCGATACAGTTAAGCGGTTAGCACTTGCTTGTTGTGCAGATATGGCAGCAGTTGAAACTGAATAGTCTGAAATATAGCCACTAACTACTAAATTAGCATCATCACTATTGGTACGAATTAATTTGGTTTGACTGGCTATTTTAAGTTGCAATTTATCAGTTAATTGTGGGCTTAACTGTGGGTTTACATAACTGGCCCTGTTCTCAATAAATCCAATTTTGATGGTTTTAATTTTGGAATAATCTATTGAAACATCTTTAAAGGAATATATTTTACAGCCAAACAAAAAGGCAAATGAAAGCAATAGTAAAGCCATATTCCCCTTATGCATTAAAAAGAAGGTATACAATTTGCGAATCAAATTTTGTAATATGCTAGTTTTATTCTTCAATATCATATTCTTTTAATTTTCTGTATAAGGTTCGTTCACTTATGCCTAGGTCTGAAGCGGCATCCTTTCTTTTGCCCTTATGTTTTTTTAATGCTTTAATAATTAGTTCTTTTTCTTTATCCATAATATTCAGAGATTCTTCTACCACCTCATGTTGATGTAAATCTTCATGATTTAAAATAACCGGTTGAGGTGTGCTATTAGTTAATGCCGGGGTAGTATGCGGGCTCTGTGTACTTAAGTTGGGGTATAGTGGATGCAAACCCTCATCATGGTTTATGGCCAAATCATGAATGAGTGATTCTTTCGTATACTGGGCTGTACTGCCTGCCAATGATGGGTTTTTTAAAATTTCGAGAAACATCTTTTTTAGTTCTGTAACATCTTTTTTCATATCAAAAAAAAGTTTGTACAGTATTTCTCTTTCATTAGCAAATTCATGAACAGATGTATCAGAGCTATGTGCCAAAACTGGCAAATTATTTTGATTTCTTTCAGGCAAAAATCGTTTTAATTCTTGTGCAGATAATATTGATTCGCTGCTTAAAACCGAAATTTGCTCGGCCAAATTTTTTAACTCTCTAACATTGCCCGGAAAAGGGTAGTGCATTAAAATATTTTTGGCATCTTCGCCTAATTGTACAGGATTTGTTTTATAACGCTCAGCAAAATCAACCACAAATTTTCTAAATAATAAAGGAATATCTTCTCTTCGGTCTCTTAAAGCAGGCACCCTTATGGGAACAGTGCTTAAGCGATAATATAAATCTTGCCTGAATCGCCCTTTTTCGGCAAACTCAATTAATTCTCTGTTAGTGGCTGCAATAACACGTACATCTGTTTTTTGAACTTTAGAAGAACCCACCCGTATGAATTCACCGGTTTCTAAAACGCGGAGTAATCGGGCTTGAGTTCCCATTGGCATTTCTCCTATTTCATCTAAAAAAATAGTGCCGCCATTTACAGTTTCAAAATAGCCTTTGCGGCTATCTACTGCTCCGGTAAATGCGCCTTTTTCGTGGCCAAATAATTCAGAATCAATAGTACCTTCCGGAATGGCACCACAGTTAACAGCAATAAAAGGATTGTGTTTTCTGGCAGAGAGCGCATGTATAATTTGTGAAAATACTTCCTTTCCCACACCACTTTCACCTACAATTAATACTGTGAGATCTGTAGCTGCAACCTGTACGGCTGTATCAAGCGCAAAATTGAGTGCCGGTGAATTGCCAATTATACCAAATCTGTTTTTAATAGTTTGTAAATCCATGATTGATTCATTAATGAATTTGGCTAAATTTTTTTGGATGGTTTAAGCGATTATTTCGCCCAATAAAGTTGCTTGTGTAGCATCCTGTACATACACCTGCACATAATCGCCCGGTTTGTATGTGTAATTTTTTTTAGGAAATACCAACATTTTATTTTGCGAGTTTCTACCCTTCCAATGTGTACTATCTTTTTTACTTTCACCTTCAATTAATACCTCAAAAGTTTTACCAATATCATTTGTATAACTTTTTTTGGAAAGTTCATTTTGTAGTTGAATTATTTCTTGTAACCTTCTTTTTTTTACTTCTTCAGGCACATCATCGGTAAACCTTTTGGCAGCAAGTGTTCCCGGCCTTTCACTATAAAAAAACATATAGGCATAATCGTACTGGGCATATTGCATGGCAGTTAAAGTATCTTGATGATCTGCTTCTGTTTCTGAACAAAATCCGGTAATTATATCAGTGCTAATGGCGCAATCCGGCATTATTGCTTTAATTCGGTCTACTTTTGCTAAATACCATTCTCTGCTATAGGTGCGGTTCATTAGTTGCAATATTCTGGAATTTCCACTTTGAATGGGTAAGTGAATGTATTTGCAAATATTTTTATATTTTGCCATAGTAAAAAGTACATCATCTGTAATATCTTTAGGGTGTGAGGTACTAAAACGAACCCGTAATAACGGACTTATTAATGCTACTTTTTCTAGCAATTCTGCAAAGTTTACGGAGGTTTTGGTAGATTCATTATACCAATGATAACTGTCTACATTTTGCCCCAGTAAGGTAACTTCTTTAAATCCCCGATTAAATAAATCTTGCACTTCTGCTAAGATAGAATCGGCATTTCTGCTTCTTTCACGCCCACGAGTAAAAGGCACAACACAAAAACTGCACATGTTGTTACATCCTCTCATAATTGATACAAAGGCAGTTACACCATTACTATCTATCCGAATAGGAGAAATATCTGCATAGGTTTCTTCTCTACTTAATAATACATTTACAGCTTTTTGACCAGTTTCAGCTTCAGCAATTAAGGTAGGCAAACTTCTGTAGGCATCCGGTCCTACAACAATATCTACTAATTTCTCTTCTTCTAGTAATTTAGCTTTTAACCTTTCTGCCATACAGCCTAAAATGCCAATTAATAAGTCGGGCTTTTTTTCTTTTGTTTTTCTGAATTCTGTAAGCCTTTTTCTAATGGTTTGTTCTGCTTTTTCACGAATGGAACAGGTGTTTAGTAAAATTAGTGAAGCTTCTTCAAAATGTTTGGTAGCACCAAATCCTTCTTGGTGTAATATAGAGGCTACTATTTCGCTATCACTAAAATTCATTTGGCAACCATAGCTTTCTATATAAAATTTTTTGGAGAACAAAACTGATTCTTCCCCAACAGGGGTATATGCCTCACCCTGCCTGCTTTCATCATGTGTTTTAGTAGGTATTTCTAACATGTTCATTGACTAAGAATACTTTTGAATTGCAAAAATACAGTTTTGTACCTTGTGGTGCCACTTTGGCAGAGATAGTTTCTTTAATTTTAAGGAAATGCCTTTATTTTTGTTTGTTTTGGGATATGTATTGATTTTAAATGGTTTTATTTTTCTAAAAAATTGTATTAAGTATTTTAATTTCTTTAATAGCCGAACTTTCATGAAAATTGTTGGATTTATCATTGCAATAATGTTATGTGCCGGACAGTTACAGGCACAAGATATTTTAGTAAATACCCTGAAAAATGAGATCTATCGTCCTATAAAAAAAGATAAGGATAAAGATTCAATTAACTGGTTATGGAAACGGGGCGGGCTATTTAACTTTAGTTTATCGCAGGGTTCCTTAAGTAATTGGGCTGCGGGCGGCGATAACTTTTCATTAGCTGTTAGTTCTTATTTTAATTATTTTGTTTATTATAAAAAAGACCGGCATTCATGGGATAATAATTTGGATATTAATTTAGGCTACATTCAAACAACCAGTTTAGGTGGAAGAAAAAATGATGATAGAATTGATTTTGTGAGCAAGTATGGCTATAAGGTAGATACAATGGGTAAATGGTATTTATCAGGTTTATTTAATTTTAGGTCACAGTTTTTTGATGGTTATACTTATCCTAATGGAGTACCGGTATTTGCATCTAGTTTTATATCACCGGCATTTATTATTTTGGCAGCTGGTTTTGATTATAAGCCCACTAGTAAATTTTCTTTATTTCTTTCCCCAATCACATCTCGTTGGGTTATTGTAGCCAATCAATATTTGGCCAATCAAAAAGCTTATGGGGTAGACTCCGGCAGGCATGTTTTGAATGAATTTGGTGCATTTGCAACTATTAACTACAACACTACTATCATAAAAAATGTAGAATATAGAGGACGTGTTGACTTGTTTTCAAATTATTTAAAACAGCCGCAAAACATTAATTTTTTTATGACAAATCAATTTAATTTTAAAATTAATAAATATTTAACCGCTTCTTATAGTTTGGATATGATTTATGATGATAATGTAAAAATATTTGGTCCTAATGGCGATTCGCCTGCTTTACAAGTTAAAAGTATTATTGGTATAGGATTTACCATGCCTTTAAGAAAATTACATAAACCCTTACCTACAAATAATGCCCCACCACCTATACCTACTATTATTGATCCAAGAATTAATTTAAATACATCAGGCAATCACCTTCAATAATTGCTTTATTTTATGTGCTTGATATAATATTTCACCTTCGTCTTTAGCCAATAGGGTAACATGGCCCATTTTACGACCTGGTTTTGTGGTGTGTTTGCCATACAAATGAATGAAGGCCTGATCTATTTTAAGAACTTCAGGTAAGCCCTCATAAATTGGCTTACCTATATAATTAGGCTCACCTATTATATTCATCATGGCAGAGGGGCAAATTAGTTTTGTATTGCCTAAAGGATAGCCTAAAATAATACGCCATAACATATCATATTGGCTGCAATAACTTGCTTCAATAGTATGATGGCCACTATTGTGTACTCTAGGTGCAGTTTCATTTACCCAAATTTCCTGTTGTTGATCAATTAAAAATTCAATAGCAAATAAACCGGCACTATTCAATTTTTGTACAACTTTTATGGCAATGGCTTCAACTTTCCATAATAAATCGCGGGTAATTCTTGCCGGCGCAATTTGGTATTCTAAAATATTTAATACCGGATTAAATATCATCTCAACAGGGGTGTATACTGCTGTTTCGCCTTTTTTATTTCTAGCAACTATAATTGCAATTTCTTTTTCAATTGCAATCATTTTTTCTAATACCGCAGGTTGGTTAAAGCCAAGTTCAATTTCCTCTTCGCTTCTAATAATTTGCACGCCACGGCCATCATATCCACCTTCGCCAACTTTATGTACAGCAGGCAAAAAATGTTTGTGTTGAAATACCTCTCTTAGTTCATTTGTTATTACAAATGGTGCCGTAGGTATTTGGTGTAAGCTATAAAATTCTTTTTGGTTAATTTTATTTTTAATGATCTTAATAGCATTAGGCGATGGATAAATTTGGATACCTTCTGCCTCTAATTGTTCTAAAGCTGCAACATTTACTGATTCTATTTCAATGGTTAACGCATCTACCTGTTTGCCAAAATTATATACAGTTGTATAATCGGTTATATCGCCTAATATAAAATGATGGCATAAATGTGCAGCAGGACAATTGGAATCATTTTCCAATACAAAAGTTTCTACAGTATAATTGGCTGCTGCCTGCAATAACATTCTACCTAATTGTCCACCCCCTAAAATTCCTACTTTCATAATATTATGCTTTTTACTTAACCTGCTGAAATATGCAAAAAAAGGTTTTATAATTGGTAAGTAGTACTTATTTTATAAAATGTATTACTTGTTTATGCGAAGATAAATGTAGCATGCTTTGCATAAGCTTAGTTTATTAAAAATGTTTACTTTTGATACATGTTACCTGATTATCCACATAAGTTGTTCAGTGACAGGCGCCTGCATTATTGCTTGCTTATGTTAGCTTTGGCTATAGACTCGGCCAACTAATTTGTTCTATTCATTAATCCCATTTTTTCATCTTGCAAATATTTAAGTATATGTCTTTTCCTATAAAAGAAAAGGAAGGCGTCACTAATGCAGCTGCATTAGATTTTCTTCCGTTAGAAGGTACTGATTATGTAGAATTTTATGTGGGCAACGCAAAACAAGCGGCTCATTTTTACAAAACAGCTTTTGGTTTTCAAAGTTTAGCTTATTCGGGGCCTGAAACCGGCAACCATGAAACCGCCAGTTATGTAATAAGGCAAAACAAATTAACCTTTGTTTTAACTACACCATTAACATCCAATCATCCAATTGCCCAGCATATTTTAAAACATGGTGATGGTATTAAAGCATTATCATTACGCGTTGCCAACGCTACGGATGCTTGGCAACAAACAACAAAACGTGGTGCCAAAAGTTTTATGGAGCCTACTACTTTAACCGATGAGGATGGAGAAGTAGTTATGAGTGGTATCTGCACTTATGGAGATACTGTACATTTATTCATAGAAAGAAAAAATTATCATGGCGCCTTTATGCCGGGTTACAAGATTTGGAAAAGCCATTATAACCCTACCGATACAGGTTTGTTATATGTAGATCATTGTGTAGGCAATGTAGGTTGGAACCAAATGAACGTTTGGGTTGCATTTTATGAAAATGTAATGGGTTTTAGAAATATATTAACTTTTGATGACACCGACATATCTACTGAATATTCTGCTTTAATGAGTAAAGTTATGAGTAACGGTAATGGATTTGTGAAATTCCCGATTAATGAACCTGCCGAGGGAAAGAAGAAATCGCAGGTAGAAGA
>JAGWPI010000358.1 GCA_028877005.1 Bacteroidota bacterium
TAGCCAAAGATGCTGCTTTTTCTAAGCAAAATAGATCCCTGCCCAATTTTGTAGCCATTTTGATAAACAATAATGTTGTATTCGCCGGGTTGATAATCTTTATTATTGCGCCAATTTATGTTTACCGGAGTAGTTTTACCTTGCTCATATTGTACTTCAATCATAGTGGTATATGGTTTTATACCTTCTTTTCTGGTTACAAGCGTATTGCCGGATGAAATAATACTACCATTAGGATTAATAATGCAGATATATAATTCTTTTGTACCGCTGGGCGCTATTCTGTTTTCATCTAAATCAAAATTAATTCGTAATAAATCTGTTTTCTTTGCAACGGCTATCATTTTTTCCTTACCATTATTACGCATTTTAAGCGCTTCTATACTAAAATTAGAGGCATGTAGGGTAGATGCTTCATCTGTAACATAATTATTATAAGTAACAGTTTTACTAAGTGTATCTTGTAATTCGGCTTTATCAATATTTAATTGCTCATTAGCTAAGGTTAAACTTTGATTTTTGCTTTGTAATAAGGCCAATTCATTATACAAATCATTAACCTTATTATTTAATTCATCTATCATTTTTCTTGCTTGCAGTAATTGTGTGGCAGTAGCATTTCTTTGCTGCAACAAAGCAGCAATATTATTCTTTAAATGTTCAATGGTTTTGTTTTTGGCTGTTGTTTTATCAATTAACTGTATGTGCTTGCCGGTTAAAGAATCTAAACGGGCAGAAGTTGCATTGAATTCAAGCTTTAATGCTGCCTTTGAACTATCTATGGCATTTATTTGGCTTTGTAATTGCTCTTTAGAATGAGTAGTGTTGCTTTTATCATAAATAATGTAGGCCCAAGTACCCAATAGTAAAACAACGAAAAGAGAATAAATCCAGTTTCTTTTATCTTTTTTTGTAACCTCATTTGGTTCAATTGATTCGTAAAGCATAACTTTAAGATAATATTTTGTTTAAAATTATATTCATGCAACTCAGCGATTTATTGGTATTAGATATTGAAACCGTTCCACAAACTGCTCAATATGATGATTTGTCGGAAAGGTGGAAATCTTTATGGTGGAATAAAATTTCTAAAACCGTGCCAGAAAATATTTCTCCGGAAGAAAGTTATCGTTTACGAGCAGGAATTTTAGCTGAGTTTGGAAAAATTATATGTATCTCTACTGCTTTTTTTTATGAAAATGAGGCTAAAGAAATTTGTTTGAAAGTGAAAAGTATTTACGGTGATGATGAAGGTGAAATTTTAAAAAACTTTTCTTTATTGTGTGCTAAAATGAGCAGTATTCATCATGGTTTTACGTTTGCCGGCCATAATATAAGGGAGTTTGATATTCCCTATATTTGTAGGCGTCTTATCATTAACCAACTTCCATTACCTAGTTGTTTGCAGTTGCACGATAAAAAGCCTTGGGAGGTTAAAATGATGGATACCTTAAATTGGTGGAAATTTGGGGATAACAAAAATTATATTTCTCTCGATTTGTTGGCAGAAGTACTTCATGTTCCTACATCTAAAACCGACATTGATGGCAGTATGGTGCAAGAAGTATATTATAAAGAAAAAAATCTATCTCGCATTGTGCAATACTGCGAGCGTGATGTAATAGTAACAGCCAACATTATTCTTCGCTTTATGCAACTCCCTATTTTAACCCATGAGCAAGTGGTAGTAGTGCATTAAATGTTATTTTCTTTAAACATAATTTATGCACAATCTATAATGGCCTAGTTAAAACTTGCCTATCTACTTATTTTTGTGATTATGAGTTTTGAAAAAATTTTGACCGATTGGCAAAAGAAATCTTTTAAACCCATTTATTGGTTAGAAGGAGAAGAGCCTTACTATATTGATCATCTCATGCAATATGCTGAGCATCAGTTACTTTCAGATACCGAAAAGGAATTTAATTTAACAGTTTTTTATGGTCGCGATACAGATTGGGTTACCCTTATTAATGCTTGTAGACGTTACCCCATGTTTGCCGATAAACAAGTTGTTTTGCTGAAAGAAGCCCAGCAAATGAAAGATATTGAAAAATTGGAGGCATATATTGAAAATCCATTGTCTTCTACTATTTTAATAATCGGCTATAAAGAAAAAAAATTAGATGGCAGGCTTAAAATGGCCAAACTTTTAAAACAAAAACACGAAATATTATCAACCAAAAAATTATACGATAATGAATTACCAATATGGGTAAAACAAACTGCACAAACAATGGGTTATGCCATACAACCTAAAGCATTGGTTTTATTGGTGGATGCTATTGGTAATGATTTAAACAGATTGTATAATGAAATTGAAAAACTTACCCTTAATTTAAAAGGTAAAAATGAAATTACAGATGATGATGTAGAAGAATATGTAGGTATTAGTAAAGAGTTTAATGTATTTGAGTTGCAGAGTGCTATTGCACATAAAAACATGGCGAAAGCTATTAAAATAATTCAGTATTTTGAATCTAACCCTAAGGCAGGCCCCCTACAATTGGTTTTACCTTCCATTCATGGTTTTTTTTGTAGGGTATTGATGATACATGCCGAAAAAGGATCTAAAAATTTGTCTTCAATCATAGGTAGTAATCATCCAAGTGCTATTGCCGACCACGCAGCAGCAGTAAAAAATTATTCACCACAAAAAACACAGCAAATTTTATTATTAGTACACGATTACAACTTAAAAAGTATTGGCATTCATGATGCCGGCAGTTCAGGTGCTGATTTATTAAAAGAACTGGCCTCAAAAATTATGTTATAA
>JAGWPI010000359.1 GCA_028877005.1 Bacteroidota bacterium
AGAAAGGAAGGTTGCCGAATGGTACCCATTATATTTTTATACAATCCGATATCAATACCATTTTTTCCACCAATAGAAGCATCAACCATGGCCAATAAAGTTGTAGGTACAAAACCAAAAGCAACGCCACGCATATAAATAGAAGCTACAAATCCGGTAATATCAGTAACCACTCCACCACCAACACCTACCAAAGTAGCTGTTCTATCTGCTTTTAACTGTATAAGCTGATGAATAACAAACTGAATCGTTTCTATATTTTTATTTTCTTCCCCTGAAGGTATTACTATGGTTTTCCAGCTTTTAAAAACCCGAGCATGCAAGGAATAAATAGTAGAATCAGTAATAATAAATGTATTTACCGGATGCAGTAATTGTTTTAAATACCCAAAAGTTGCATTAAAATAAAAATCAGTATGTTGCTGATTTAACTGAACAGCCTGGTGCAGCATAGTAACAGTTTAAAAAAGTAAGGAATAACTCAAGAAAAATTTTACCGCCTGAGTAATTAGAAATGATGAAAAATAAAATCAGCCAATAATGTGAGTAATTATTGGCTGTTTATTGTTTTAAGAATTCATAATCTTATTTTGGTGTTGAATACTTTCCATATGAACTGCATCAAAATAACGTGTAATAAACTCTTTACTGAGGCCTAACTTTTCACCTTTTGCATAAGCTCGCTCTAATATTGCGTTCCAACGGCTAGTTTGAAGAATGGTAATATTATTTTCTTTTTTATAAAGGCCAATTTTTTCAGCAGCTTTCATACGTTGCCCAAGGATTTGCATTAGTTCATCATCTAGGTGATTAATTTGCTGACGCAACTTTTCTAATGCCGCATGATATTCTTCTGAAGGAACATCTTCTTTACGCCAATTAATATTTGCAATCATTTCGCCCAGCCGTTCTGGAGTAATTTGTTGTTTAGCATCACTCCATGCATTATCAGGATCAATATGGCTTTCAATAATTAAACCATCATAATCTAAATCAATGGCAGTTTGAGCTATATCTTGCAAAATATCGCGACGACCGGAAATATGAGATGGATCATTAATCATTAACATACTCGGGTTTCTTCTCTTCATTTCAATGGCTAAATGCCACATTGGGGCATTTCTATATTCGGTATTCCCATATGAACTGAAGCCACGGTGTATTAAGCCAATATTTTTAATACCTGCTTTTGCAATACGCTCAACAGCACCTGTCCATAATTCTAAATCCGGATTAATGGGATTTTTAATAAGTACTGGTATATCAACACCACGCAATGCATCTGCCACTTCCTGAACACTGAAAGGGTTAACCGTAGTTCTTGCTCCAATCCAAAGTACATCAACATCAAAATTCAAGGCATCTTCCACTTGTTTGGCAGTAGCTACCTCTACAGTGGTTGGTAAGCCGGTTATTTTTTTTGCCTGTAATAGCCACGGTAGGCCCTTTACGCCAATGCCTTCAAATTGACCGGGTCTTGTGCGTGGCTTCCAAATGCCGGCTCTTAGCATATCTACCTTTCCCGTTGCGGCCAAACGGGTAGCGGTTTCTAAAACTTGCTGTTCGGTTTCAGCGCTACATGGGCCACTAATGATGAGTGGGCGCTTTTGCCACACATCCATGATGCTTTTTGTTTGTTGGGTTGCCTGCTCCATCTTCATTTAGATTGTAAATGGTGATTAATTGATTGTTATGTTGCTCAGTTTGAATAATTGTTGACCGCATTATTCAATTTTATGCAAAAAGTTTATCGTTCATTTGCTTCATTCATTCTGATTTTTCGACCGCGATAATTTTTCCCGTCTATTGCTTTAATCATTTTAGCTGCTGATTTTTTTTCAATTTCAATCCAGCTATTCATATCTCGTAAATCTATTCTTCCTAAAACATCCTTTTTTAGGTCACTCATATCTAAAATAAACTGCAAAAAACTGGCTTTGTAAAAACCATCTTTACTGCCTAAGTTAATAAATAATCGGGTGGTATCCGTTCCGGATAATTGTCCGGTTCTTTCGCCGTTTCCTCTTCGGCCTGTTTCATTGTAACTGGCTCCATTTCTTGTTAATGGTTCTCTTCTTTCGCGTTTAGACTCACGTACATTTAGGTCTTCTGCATTTTCATAATATTTCAAAAAACGATCAAACTCTAATGCTGCTATTCGGGTTAATACTTCTTCTTTAGTAATATCGGCAAATTTTTCTCGCAACATTGGTAAGTAAGATGCATATCTATCATTTGAAACATCTGCATCTAATAATTTATCCATAAAGGCATAAAATTGTTTGCGGCATACATCTTTACCTGTGGGCAATTCTAATTTATGAAAGCTTGTTTGTACTAATTTTTCAATAGATCTAATTTTGTACACTTCTTTCACATGAATTAAACTCATGCAAATACCCGTGCTTCCGGCACGCCCTGTACGACCGCTTCGATGGGTATATACTTCTATATCATCGGGTAAATCATAGTTAATAACATGTGTAATTTCTTTTACATCAATTCCTCGTGCAGCCACATCAGTAGCTACCAATAATTGTAATGCTTTTTCTCTGAATTCACCCATAACTTTATCACGTTGTTGTTGTGATAAGTCGCCGTGCAGCGCATCAATATCATATCCATCGCGGGTTAATTTTTCAGAAATAGATTGCGCTTCGGCCTTTGTTCTGGTAAAGATGATTCCATATATCCCCGGATTAAAATCAATTAATCTTTTTAATGCTTCATATTTGTGATGAGCATTTACAACATAGTATTGATGATCGATATTTTTATTGGTGGTATTTACTTTCCCTACTATAATTTCAAAAGGCTCTTTCATATAACGTTTACTTACCTTTTTAATTTCGGGAGGCATAGTGGCGCTAAATAACCAAGTAGATTCTCTTTTGGGTGTATTTTCTAATATAAATTCAATATCATCTTTAAATCCCATATTGAGCATTTCATCGGCCTCATCAAGTACCACGTAACTAATTTGTTCTAAATTAATTGCTTTCCTTTCAATTAAATCTATTAATCGGCCGGGTGTAGCCACTATAATATGTACCCCTTTTTTTAAATCGCGAATTTGCAAACCAATTGAAGCACCTCCATATACTGCTACTACTTGAATGTTTTGTTTAAACTTTTTAAATAATTGAATTTCACTCACTATTTGCAGACATAATTCTCTTGTAGGGCAAACTATGAGGGCTTGTGGGTATTTCTGATTTTCGTTGATTAACTGAAGTAATGGCAATCCAAATGCGGCAGTTTTGCCAGTTCCTGTTTGTGCCAAACCAATTAAATCTTTAGTACCGCTTAATAAAACGGGAATTGCTTTTTCTTGTATGGCTGTTGGATTTACAAATCCTAATGCTGTAGTAGCCTTTACTAAATTTTCTTCTAATCCTAACGCTTCAAATGTTATCATGTAATCTTAAATTTTGTGCAAAGGTAGATTTTATTATCTCCTTGCTTTGTTTTGTTTATATAGCTGCACATTCTATCAATTTTATCTAAAATAAGTGCATGCTTTACAGTTTTATTGAAGAATGCGTTTTATTTTATTAGCATTCTCCATTAACTCTATTAAATAATCATAATTCTCTTTTTCTAAGCAGGCTTTAAATTTTCGTAATTGTACAATATGCTCATTAAGAACATCCAATACATTTTCTCGATTTTGCATAAAGATAGGCGCCCACATGGCGGGATTACTTTTGGCTAAACGAACGGTACTTTCAAAACCTCCACCGGCTAAATCAAAAATGGCATCCTCTTCTTTTTCTTTTTCCAAAACAGTATTGGCCAATGCAAATGAAGTGATGTGAGAAATATGACTCACATAAGCTGCATGAACATCATGTGCATCTGGAGCCATATATACCAAATGCATACCTAAGTTATTATATATGTTTTCTATTTTTTGTAGCGCATCAGCATCAGATAATTCTTTTTCACAAATTACACATGATCTGCCTGTAAAAGCATGGTGTATAGCAGCTTCAGGGCCGCTATATTCAGTTCCCCACATTGGGTGTGTAGCAACAAAACGATGCCGATTGGGATGAAGCTGAACAGCTTTACATAACGCCATTTTGGTAGATCCGGCATCTGCAACAATTTGCCAATCGTTGATTTGATCTAAAATTTCTGTAACCATAGGTATGGTAACATCTACCGGTATTGCCACATAAATAAGGTCACTTTTTTGAATGGCTTCTTTTAATGGAAGTGCTTCATCTATTAAACCTAATTTTAAGGCCTTTTGCTCGCTTTCTCTGGTTCGGCTTACGCCAATAATATGCTTAGCTAAACCTTTTTCTTTTAAGGCAAGCGCAAATGAACCGCTAATTAAACCAACACCTACTATGGTAACATTATTAAACATGTAATTTTTACTTAATTCTTTGAATTGCTTCTGTTAATTTTTCAACTGTGGCACAAAGGCTAATACGCACATACATATTTCCTGCAGTACCAAAAATACCGCCCGGTGTAATAAATACGCCATATTGATACAATATATCATCACTTAATACAAAACCATCTTTTACATTATTGGGAACCTGTGCCCAAACAAATAAGCCTACCTGATTTTTTTGATAATTGCACTGTAATAAATCAAGTAATTCAAATACCTTTTCTCTGCGGCGGGCATATACTTTATTCAATTCTTCAAACCAGTCTTTTCCTAATGATAAAGCTTTTGCAGCAGCTAATTGCAATGGCAAAAACATGCCACTATCCATATTACTTTTAAACCTTAGTACTTCATCAATTCGTTCTTTATTGCCACATAACATACCAACCCGCCATCCGGCCATATTATGGCTTTTACTCAGAGAATTTAATTCTATCACCACATCTTTTGCAGCATTTGCCTGTAACATACTAAGTGGTTGATCATTCAATATAAAGCTATAAGGATTATCATGAACAACTAAAATGTTATGTTTACGTGCAAATGCAATTATTTTTTCAAACAAATTGAGTTGACCATTTTGTCCGGTAGGCATGTGTGGATAATTCACAAACATTAACTTTACCCTACTCAAGTCCTGTTGTTCTAAAGCTAAAAAATCGGGCGACCAGTTAGTACTTGCATTCATTTCATAATTTCTACTAATACCTCCTGATAGTGAAACCGCACTGCTGTAGGTGGGATAACCGGGATTTGGGACCAAGGCTTCATCGTTCTTATTTAAATAGGTCATACAAATATGCATGATTCCTTCTTTGCTCCCTATTAAAGGTAGAATTTCGGTTTCAGCATCTAATGAAACATTGTACCATTTTTGATACCAATCGGCAATTGCTTTTCGCAATATGGAAGATCCTTTATATGATTGATAGCCATGCACATTGGGCATAGCAGCATTTTGTTGTAATGCATCTATTACTGCAGGATGAGGAGGCATATCTGGACTTCCAATTCCCAGATTAATAATTTGTTTACCTGCTTTATTTAAAGCATCTATTTCACGTAGTTTGGCTGAAAAATAATATTCACCTACTCCTTTTAATCTATCTGCAATGGAAATCATATTAAATATTTCCGTTTTTATAAATACCGAAATTTTTAAACATATCAATATGAGGCTTTAACAACTTGAGCAATTTATTGAATTCATCCACATTATTAAACTCCATATCTGCATAAAAGCTATACTTAAAATTGGTACCTGCAATTGGCATACTTTGCAGCTTACTTAAATTAATTCCATTATCTGCAATAATGGAAAGCACTTTTGCCAAGCTACCTTTTGTGTGGTCAGTAGCAAAATGAACAGTGGCTTTATTGGCACCATCTATTTCTTTAGCATCTTCGGCACGTTCAACTACCAAAAAGCGCGTATAATTATTTTTTTGTGTTTGAATGTTAGGGGCTATAATGTCTAATTCATAAATCTCGGCTGCCAAAGAACTGGCAATAGCTGCAATAACTTTTTTATGTTGAAGAACTAACATTTGAGCACTAAGTGCAGTATCTTCTGTTTCAACTAATTTCCAGTTGTGTTTTTCTAAAAACTCTAAACATTGTTGGATAGCCATTGGATGGGAATGCACTTCTTTTATGTCTTCTAAACGAACCCCAGGATCTACCATTAAATGTTGTTTAACAGGCAAGTAAACCTCACCGGTAATTTGAAGATTGCTTTTCTGCAGCAAGCCATAATTGGGTAATATGCTACCAACAATTGAATTTTCAATGGCCATCATACCGCCGTTGCTTTCTTTTTTAGTACCTGCAATTTTTACTACATCTTTAAAAGTGTTACATGGTATTACAGTAACATCATTTCCAAAAAATTCGGCAGTAGCCATATGATGGAAACTACCTTCATAACCTTGAATTGCGATTTTTTTTTCCATAAAATAAAAATCCCGGCTTATTGCCGGGTGTTATATTGATTGTTTTGAAATTAAACATTAACAAGCTACACCCGGCTACTATTTATTAAAGTAGTAATAAAAGAAAAAACAGAAACCGGAATTGGCTGTAATTTGTTTCATAATACACCAAAAGTAAGCTATTCAAAAATTACCACAAAAAAAAATTTAAATATTTTTAAAAACTAACATGCTTTAGTTATTAATTATTCATAAATTTTCTACTAGATACATTAAAGTAATTTAGCTATGAAAATTTGCTTAATCCTTTGTTATTCTTTTATATAAAGATAAAACTGAATAATTAAAGAATTAATTTTTGAAGCATAAAAAAGCCCTTCCGTGGAAACGGAACGGCCTCTAACGATTGCTTGCCATATGAAAAAAACTTATAACCCTTATTGAGACTGCAAGCTGTCTTTACATTAGGGCATTCTGCTTATTGAAATTATTTTTTAGCAGCAGTGTCTACTTTTTTAGCACCTGTATCAGCTTTAGCTGCAGCGGTATCTACTTTTGTAGCACTAGAATCTACTTTAACTGCAGTTGTTGAATCTGTTTTTGCTTCATCAGATTTTGCATTGTTGCAGGCTGTCATAACACCGGCTACTGCTAAAACGGCTAATAATTTTTTCATTTTTTTGCGCTTTTTTTGTGAATGAATTTTCTATTAATACCACACTTTAATGAAAGGTAACCCGACAATACAATTTTTTTGAAAAAAAATTTTTAAGTAATTTTTGGGTTACTTTTACCCTCCTTCAAGTATTAAAAGTACATCGCGTGAAAGTTGAGTTTAACGAACAGGCACTTCTGAAAGGTTTGGCAGAAAATGACACCAAAGCTATTGAAACCATATATAAAGAAAATTTTAATATGGTTCAGTCATTTATTTTAAGCAATAATGGGAGTTATGACGATGCCAGAGATATTTTTCAGGAAGCTATGATTGCGCTATATGAAAAAGCAAAAAGCGAATCATTTGTTTTAACTTCTAAAATTAACACGTATGTATATTCCATATGCAGGAGATTATGGCTTAAACGATTACAACAAATGGGAAGGTTTGTATTACAAACTGATAGTTTTGAAGAGACTGTTCAGGTGGAAGATGACCTTGAAATTCATGAAAAACGCAACGCCGAGTTTGCAATAATGGAAAGGGCATTAAATAGTTTAGGCGAACCTTGTAAAAGTTTATTGGAAGGATATTATATTAAAAAATTAGACATGCAAGAATTGGCTAAAATATTTGGATACACCAATGCAGATAATGCCAAAAATCAGAAGTATAAATGTTTAACGCGTTTGAAAAAACTATTCTTTGCACAATATAATATTGGAGAATAATTACAATGGAAGACATTCTTTTACTACAAGCTATTGAACGTTACTTAGACGGTACTATGCTACCTGCTGAAAAAGCCTATTTTGAACAACTAAGGAAAAATACCCCTGAAATTGATCAAATGGTGGTAGAGCATAGCATGTTTTTAGCCCAAATTAGTGCATTTGCAGACCGACAACAGTTTAAGCAAGTATTACATCATAGCCATAATAAATTGATGGAAACTGGCGAAATAAATGAAGGATCGGCCATTCATAGCAAAGGAAAAATTGTAATGCTATGGAATAGATATAAAAAAGTAACTGCTATTGCAGCAAGTGTAGCTGGCGCCATAGCTATTATTACTAGTGCTATGTTTGCCTATTTCAGTCCGGCGGTTAATGTTAGTCAATTACAACAATTAAGTAAAGACATTGAAGTAATTAAACACAACCAACAATTGCAAGGTTCTTTAATAAATGAAGTAAAAAGTAAACTACCCGAGAATGCCCGTTTAATTAGTGGAGGTACAGGTTTTTTAATTGATACAAAGGGATATTTAATAACTAATGCGCATGTTCTAAGAGGATCCGGTGCTATTGTGGTTAATAATAAGGGACAAGAATTTACTGCTAGTATCGTAAATATTGATCCTGCTGTTGATTTAGCTATTTTAAAAATAAATGATAAAGATTACCAACCTTTAAAATATTTACCCTATAGCATCGCAAAAAAGTCGGGAGAATTGGGAGAGGAAATTTTTACGCTTGGCTACCCACGTAATGAAATTGTTTATACACAAGGTTATTTAAGTGCCAAAACAGGATTTGATGGTGATACTTTAAGTACACAAATACAAATGAACTCGAACCCAGGTAATAGTGGTGGCCCTGTATTAAACAAAAAAGGAGAAGTTATTGGCATTTTAAGTACCCGCCAAACCCATGCAGATGGTATTACTTTTGCCATTAAAAGCAGAAATATTTTCAGTTTAGTAAATCACTTAAACCTGGTTGATTCTTCAAAAAATAATGCAAAAATTAAACTCCCAATAAAATCATACCTTGCTAATAATAATAGAGAAGAGCAGGTTAAGAAAATGGAAGATTGTGTATTTTTAGTAAAAGCTTATAATAACTAAAAGTAAAAGTATTTTATTTTCAAAAGCCACCGTATTCATATTAGGTGGCTTTTAATTAATGTAAATTGTAGCAATATTATCCCCACAAATATGTAGGATATTCCCCAGTCTGCACCAAAGCTGTAATACTCTTTTTCACATCGGGTGCATCTTCTTTATAAGTAACTCCAAACCATTGTGCGGCAGTGGGCAGTACTTTTACCACTCCCAAATTACGTTTCACAAACTCATCAACCACTAAGGGTATAAAAAATTCTGATTTTATATTTTGAATTTGTTTTTCTAAAAATTCTTCAAATAACTTTTCTGCCAAATCAATAATATTTGGATGAAATCCAAAAAAATTCATACTCACTGGTGTTTTATCGGGTAATGCAAATTTTTCTTCCCCTTCTTCAAATACTATACTTCCCAATGCTTTATCTCTGTATATTTTAGTTCGCTCTATAATATGTAACAACTCATTTCCTGCATTCACAGCGCAAACTCCCCTACTCACACTTCCATTTCCACTTAGTGTTTTTGATAATTCATACCCCATTATAGCATATGTTTTTTCATTACAGGCAGATTGCAAAAATGAAGCAGCCTTTTCAAAAGCTTCTCGTCCATAAAAGTCATCTGCATTAATAATTGCAAAGGGTTCATTTACTTTGCCTTTACAGCATAATAAAGCATGTGCAGTACCCCATGGTTTCACCCTATCTTTAGGTATATTTCTGTTACCTACAAAATCATGTAAATGTTGGTATACATAATCAGTTTCAATTTTACCTTGTAAACGAGGTTCAAATTGTGCTTTAAAAGTATCAGCAAATTCTTCTCTAATAATAAAAACCACTTTTGAGAATCCACTCTTAATCGCATCAAATATTGAATATTCCATAATTGTTTCACCAGAGGGTCCAAATGCTTCTGTTTGCTTCATTGCGCCATACCTGCTGGCCATACCTGCTGCTAAAATAATGAGTGTTGGTTGCATATGTGTAAATTTGAATCTTTGCGAAGCTAAAAGATAAGTTTAAAACATCCAATAGTTTTATTACAAATACATGCAGCATGTTTGAATTAACTTTTGATAAAATGCCCTATTTGCAAGCTATTCCACTTTCTCATACGGCGGTTAACCAAAATATAACACTCTCTGTTTTACGATTAGATGTTATACATGCTGAAATTAGTGGCAACAAATGGTTTAAATTACAATTTTACTTAAATGAAGCTTTAAAGCTAAATAGCAGTCGTATTGTAACTTTTGGTGGCGCTTACTCTAATCATATTATAGCAACAGCTGTTGCATCTAAAATGGCTGGTATTGGCAGTATGGGTATAATAAGAGGTGATAAACAAACCAATTCCACTTTAACAATAGCTGCAAATGCAGGCATGCAATTGGCATTTGTTAGCAGAAGTCAGTTTCAACATAAAAATATTATTCAGCAACAACTGCAACAGCCGGGCGATTATTGGATAAATGAAGGAGGGCTTGGCCCTTTAGGAGTGGAAGGGGCAATGGGTATTCAAACATACATTCCACCCTTAACTACACATATTCTGTGTGCAGTGGGAACAGGTACCATGCTAGCCGGTTTAATAAAAGGAGCATTACCACACCAAAATTTAATAGGAATACCCGTATTAAAAGGAGTAGATAACATTAGGCAAGAAATTGCAGCATTGGTGAAGCAGCCTGAAAAAATGCAACAAATGCAATGGTTCAATACATATCATTTTGGAGGTTATGCAAAGCACAATACTATATTATTGGAAAAAATGAATCTCTGGTGGCAGTTATACCAACTACCTACTGATAAGGTATACACTGCTAAACTAATGTGGGCAGTATTTGATTTAATTGAAAAAAATTATTTTCCTGCAGGAAGTAATATCGTAGCCATTCACAGTGGTGGTTTACAAGGCAATACATCTTTATTACCAAATATTTTGAAGTTTTAATAACAGCATCACAATTATATTTGTCTAGATGAAATCAATTTATTTTTTATCATTTATCATTTTATTGGGTATAGCAAACCATACCATAGCGCAACAACAAGATACGTTGCCTAATTTTTCAGTACATATGCTTGCCAAAAATAAAATCCAAATTAGCTGGATAAATCCCTATCCAGATTGTAATCAGTTGGTGGTTCAACGATCTTATGATAGTGTAAAATTTTTCACCAGTATTTTTTCCGCACAGTCACCCGAACTGCTACAAAATGGATTTGTTGACAACCAATTTACACCGGGTGTAAAAGTGTTTTATCGATTATTTTATGTGTTGCAGGGAGGGAAATATTTTTTTACAATGGCCAAATCGCCAGAAAAAATAACTACAGTACAAAAAAACTCAGATAACATTTCAAACAACCCTATTCAAAATAATGAGTCTATAATTATGTACCGTATATTTAATAGGAGCCGCGACTCACTATTGTACATGTTGGAACCAAATGATTACAAGCACTTTAAAGATTCCATTTATTCAGTAACAAAAGACACCTTAAGCATGATAAGTGAAAATGAAATTGTTTTAAAAAAATATGTTCCAAAAGTTGTATGGAAACCATCTGTGTTTGTTTTTACAAATAATAAGGGATATGTAAACATTATATTGCCAAATGCAAAAAACCATGAATACAATATAAAATTTTTTAATGAAAATAAAGAACTATTATTTCAGATGAACAACATTAAAGAAACTTATTTAGTAGTAGATAAGTCTAATTTTTTTACCGCAGGATGGTTTTATTTTGAACTTTATGAAGATCACCACTTGAAAGAAAAGAATAAATTTTATATTGAAAAAGAGTTTTAAGGTATCCAATTCACTTCAAATACACGGGCAAATTTGTCTTTAATAATGGGCTTCACATCCTCCATAGGCACATAAGTACCCAACTCTTTTTGTAATGAAGTTACTTGCTTATTTTGAATACCACATGGAATAATGTAATTAAAATAATTCAAATCTGTATTAATGTTAAATGCAAAGCCATGCATGGTAATCCATCGGCTACATTTAATACCCATGGCACAAATTTTACGTTCTTGTCCCGGAATGTCAGGATCAATCCAAACACCGGTTTCGCCTTTACTCCGGCTTCCTTTTATACCAAATACAGCCAATGTTTGTATAATCACTTCTTCTAAACTTCGCAAATACCAGCCTAAATCGGTTTTAAATTTATCTAAATCAAGAATAGGATAACCCACCAATTGTTCCGGACCATGAAATGTAATATCACCACCTCGGTTAATATGATAGAAATCGATATTTTTTTCACGCATCTCGATTTCAGAAATCAATATATGTTCACGTTTGCCACTTTTACCTAGGGTATAAACGGGTGGATGTTCTACAAATAACAAATAATTACTGGTTTGTTGGCGGGTAATTTCATTTGATTTTAATGCTACATTATGCGCCAATAACTGTTCTTGATAATCCCAAACATTTTTATAGTTTGCAAAACCCAAATCTTCAAAATTAACCATACGCTCCATAAAAAATGTGTTCATATTGGTAAAAAATGCGCAAACATTTTTACTTGCTTGCAAAAAACGCTGCACAAAGTTACAAAAGCAAGATGTAGAAAATAATACTGTTTTATGGCCTACGCTTATATTTGCACAAATGAGTATGGAAGACATTCAAATACCTGCGGAAGAAAGCTATGAAACACTTTATGAACGCAAAGTGTTTTTGATTGATAAAAATCAGGAACCTATTCGAATTGACAAATGGTTGCAAATGCGTTTGGAAAATGCTACCCGTAATAAAATTCAAAAAGGTATTGAAGCAGGCTTTCTAACTGTAAACAGTAAAATTGTTAAAAGCAATTATAAAATAAAGCCGGGCGATGAAATTATACTACCCAGTTATCAAAATCCTGAATACACCGAAGTTAAAGCTGAACCCATTCCATTAAATATTGTATATGAAGATGATACCATTTTGGTGATTAATAAAACTGCCAATATGGTTGTACACCCGGGTATAGGTAATTATACCGGCACATTACTAAATGGAGTAAAATATCATTTATTACAGCATCAATCTAATTTAAATGAAGAAGATTTACCCCGTTATGGCTTAGTGCATCGTATAGATAAAAATACTACCGGTTTAATTGTTTTGGCAAAAAAAGCAGATGCAGCCGCTCATTTAGCAAAACAATTTTTTAACCATACCGTTAAGAGAAAATATATTGCCTTGGTTTGGGGAAATGTGGAAGCAGATGAGGGTACAATTAATGCTCATATTGCCCGCCATGAAAAACATAGAAAAATGTTTGCTGCCTACCCTGATGGTGAAACGGGGAAACATGCTATAACCCACTATAAAGTAATAGAGCGTTTTAACTATGTTACTTTAGTGGAGTGTATTTTAGAAACCGGAAGAACACACCAAATAAGAGTACACATGAAACATATTGGGCATACACTGTTTAATGATTTTGAATATGGTGGTGATAAAATTTTGAAAGGAACAATATATACTAGATATAGACAATTTGTAGACAATTGTTTTACCATTTGCAATAGATGTGCATTACATGCAAAAACATTAGGATTTGTACATCCAAAAACTGGTAAAGAAGTATTATTTGAATCGGATTTGCCAACAGATATGGAACAAGTAATTGAAAAGTGGAGAAATTATATTCACTCAAAAAGTATTACAGATTGAATCTTTACAACCAATGCAGGAATGTAATTAAACAATTAGTTGTACATGCACCCATAGCATTAACAAAAAACGAACGCATTGATCGTCAAACCAAGCGCGTTATTAAAAAGGTTTTACATCCAAACGGCATAGGTGTTGATATTGGTGCACATAAAGGTAAAATAACCGAAATGATGCTAGCTGCTTCGCCACATCAACAACATTTTGGCTTTGAACCCATTCCTATTCTTTTTCAGCAATTAAAAAATAAGTACCAACAAAAAATTCAACTTTATCCTTATGCCCTCAGCAATACAATAGGAAATAGTACATTTAATTTGGTTACTACCAATATGGCATTTAGTGGCATTAAAAAAAGACCATATGATCGTATTGAAAAAGACAAAAATATTACTGTAACTGTTAACACATTAGATAACATAATCCCCCCTTCTACCTTTATTCACCTAATTAAAATTGATGTAGAAGGTGCCGAATACTGGGTACTGAAAGGAGCCTTACAAACTATTACACGCTGTAAACCCATTATTTTGTTTGAGTTTGGAAAAACCGGAGCAGAAGTGTATGGAATAACCGCTGACAAAATGTTTGCTCTATGGCATGAAACATTAAACTATAATATTTATACACTAAAAAACTGGTTACAAAATAAACCATCACTTAATTATGCAGCATTCAACAATTATTTTATACATGAAAATTTGTACTTTTTTTTAGCTGCACCCCAACAGCAATAATTAAAAAGATTTGTAGGTATTACTATATTTGTTGCTTAAAACGAAGAATATCATTTTATGCACACAGCTATCAGAAATAATTGGACACTTTCCGAAATTGAAAATATTTATAACACCCCTTTATTAGAATTAATATTCAATGCTGCTACTCTTCATAAAAAATACAATAATACTGCCGAAGTGCAAGTTTGTACACTATTAAGTATTAAAACCGGTGGATGCACGGAAGATTGTGCCTACTGCCCACAGGCTGCACGGTACAATACAGGCATTAATGTACAAGCATTGATGCAGAAAGATGAAGTATTAGCTTATGCCCAAAAAGCCAAAGAAGCTGGGAGTACTCGTTTTTGTATGGGTGCCGCTTGGCGCGAAGTTAGAGATAACAGAGATTTTGATCGCGTTTTAGAAATGGTAAAAGGTGTAAATGAAATGGGAATGGAGGTATGCTGCACTTTAGGTATGTTAACAGAAGAACAAGCCAAAAAATTAGCAGATGCAGGACTTTATGCTTATAACCATAATTTAGATACCAGCGAAGAACATTATCATGACATAATTACTACCAGAACATATAATGACCGATTAAATACTTTAGAAAATGTTAGAAAGGCAGGTGTCACCGTTTGTTGTGGGGGCATTATTGGTTTAGGAGAAACACATGAAGACAGAATTAAAATGTTACATACTTTAGCCACTATGCCGCAACATCCGGAAAGTGTACCCATTAATGCACTTGTGCCTATTGCAGGTACACCCTTGGCAAATAATGAAAAAGTAGATGTGTGGGATATGGTTCGAATGATTGCAACTGCAAGAATTATTATGCCCACTACCATGGTTCGGTTAAGCGCCGGCAGAACAAGTATGAGTGTGGCAGAGCAGGCATTGTGTTTTTTAGCCGGTGCAAACTCCATTTTTGCAGGCGATAAACTTTTAACTACACCCAACCCAAGTTTTGAGGAAGATAATGCTATGTTTGAATTGTTAGGACTTGTACCTAGAGAATCTTTTAAAGAAGAAAAGCAACATTTAAAAGAAATGGTATAGGCTCTGTTATTTAATGTTATTACTTATAAGCCATTACCCTTCCAATTTAGATTTAAACTAATTTGATGAAATAAATTTTGTTGGTAAAAACCCGTTGCATATCGAATATGCAATTTTTTGAATAAAATACCAACGCCTAAGGTAAACCCGTTTAAACCATTGGCAGTAGCATAGACATTTAAATCGTGCCTACGCAAAAAATTATATCCGGCTGTTACTTCAACTTTATTATCTATCATTAATTGCCCCGCAGCAACTAAATGTGTTACTAATTGATTAATAAAACCCGTACTATTGTTAATTGTACCATATGTTGCATTAAAACTGGTATCATTATACAAGGTATTAAAGGTTTGTAAATGATGGGCTGTTAACGAAAACTGTAGTGGAGCTTTAGCTAATTTTTTTGTTATGCCAAATTGTATATCAAAAGGTAATTCTTCTTTTACCCCATTACTATAAGTTTTTACTTGAGCACCCATATTTTTAACCACAAATGCAGTTTGAAAGCCCTTGGAAGAGTCAAAATAATTTAAGCCAATATCTACAGCAACACCGCTGCTTTTGTATTGTGCATAATGACTATTGATAAATTTACATGTACCACCAAGCCACCAATGAGCTCGGTAAGCGTGTGAAAACATGACTTGCATAACATAATCAACCGGTTTAAAAGTGCCATAAACATTGCCGGCAGCATCTGTTTGAGTTAAAGTGCCATAATCAAAATAATTAATAGCAATTGCTATATTCGTTTCGGGCTTATTCAAATACCAAGCAGAGGTTAAACTATAATTTTTAATACCCGCAACAAAATTATTGAATGAAGTATTCAGCTGTTGCTGCATTGTTGGCCTTAATAATGCCGGATTTTGAAAAGCCATTCCTGCATCGTTACTAATATTAGAAATATTAAGACCACCTAATGCAGAAATTTGCGCAGTATTGGGCTGGTTCACGAAATTATAAACAGTATTTCCACCTAAAGTCTGCGCCAACAATACCTTGCCGCAAAACAGCATAAAAATAAAAAATTGCAGTTGTTTCATTAGCGCGGTTAAGATACTAAAACTTATGAACGAGAAAAAAAATGACTGTATGCATATTAATCTTCATCTAAAAAAAGGAATGGGTAAGCTATCCGGCAATAATTATATTTGTTGTTATGCAGAAATCAGTTTCAGATACTCCATTAATGCAACAGCATAATGCTATTAAGCAAAAATATCCTGATGCTATATTATTGTTCAGGGTTGGTGATTTTTATGAAACATTTGGTGCAGACGCTATTATAGCTGCTTCCGTTCTAGGTATTACCCTTACCAAAAGAAACAATGGATCTGCAGCTGCTGCAGAATTAGCAGGTTTTCCTCACCATGCACTAGATACATACCTGCATAAATTAGTGAAAGCCGGCTACAGAGTGGCTATTTGCGATCAATTAGAAGACCCAAAACAGGCAAAAGGTATTGTAAAACGAGGTGTAACCGAGTTGGTAACCCCAGGTATTGCCATTAATGATAAATTACTAGATCAAAACAGTAACAATTTTTTGGCAGCTATTCACTTTACAGATAACAATATAGGTATTGCATTTTTGGATATTTCAACCGGTGAATTTTTTATTGCAGAAGGTAATTCAGAATATGCCGATAAATTGCTTCAAAGTTTAAAGCCTGCGGAAGTTATTTTCCAACGTAGTTATCAAAAACAATTTAAAGAATTATTTGGTACAAAATTTTATACCTACACACTTGAATCGTGGATTTTTGATGAATTATATGCACAGGAAAGTTTGTTGAAACATTTTCAATCACACTCTTTAAAAGGATTTGGCATTGAACATTTAAAAGTAGGCATAGTGGCAGCCGGCGCTATATTGCACTATTTAAAAGAAACAGAACATCCTAACCTGCAACATATTACAGTTATTAAACGTATTGAAAAAGATGATTTTCTTTGGATGGATCGTTTTACTATTCGTAATTTAGAACTATTAGGCAGTCAATATTATGAAGGTAACGGATTATTGCAAGTTCTAGATAATACTTCTAGCCCAATGGGTGCCCGCTTATTACAACGCTGGCTCATCTTTCCATTAAAAAATAAAATAGCTATACAAGAAAGATTAGATGCAGTTGCTTACTTCATAAAAGAAGTTGATTTACGCACCAAAATTGCACAAGCAATTAAACAGTGTGGTGATATTGAAAGACTTATTAGTAAGATTTCTACTAAAAAAATTAATCCGAGAGAAGTATTACAAATTGCAAAAGGTTTACAACAAACATCAACCATTAAAAATGCACTTGCACATGTCAATAATATTTACTTAAAAAGGCTATCAGATGCATTGAACCAATGCAACATTATTACCGAAAAAATAATTCATGAGTTAAAAGACCCACCACCCATTAATGCACAAAAGGGCGAATTAATTCAAATAGGTGTACATGCAGAATTAGATGAATTAAGAAATATTGCTTCCGGAGGTAAGGCATATTTACTCAATATTCAACAAAAAGAAGCAGAAATTACGGGCATTACCTCTCTTAAAATTGGTTTTAATAATGTATTTGGGTACTACTTAGAGGTAACCAATTCACATAAAAATAAGGTACCTTCTAACTGGATAAGGAAACAAACCTTAACCAATGCAGAGCGCTACATAACACCGGAATTAAAAGAATATGAAGAAAAAATAATGGGTGCTGAAGAAAAAATAATTTCATTAGAGATGACCCTTTATGATGGAATTTTAAATGCTTTACAGGATTATATTGCACCTATTCAAATAAATGGCCATACTTTAGCAATCATAGATTGCTTAATTTGCTTTGCAGAAAATGCATTAAAATATGATTACAAAAAGCCTGAATTGCATGATGGATTAAACTTGCAGGTAACCGAAAGCCGACATCCTGTAATTGAAAGAAATATGCCATCAGGTGAAGTTTATATTTCTAATGATATTACATTAGATCCATCCTCACAACAAATAATCATTTTAACCGGGCCCAATATGAGTGGTAAAAGTGCCATTTTACGTCAAACCGCACTTATTACTTTAATGGCACATATGGGAAGTTTTGTGCCAGCCTCCAAAGCTTTAATACCACTCACAGATAAAATATTTACTCGTGTAGGTGCCAGCGATAATTTAAGTGGTGGAGAATCTACTTTTATGGTTGAAATGAATGAAACGGCTAGCATTATTAATAATCTTTCTGAACGCAGTTTGGTATTATTAGATGAAATTGGAAGAGGTACCGCTACTTATGATGGTATTTCTATTGCTTGGAGTATAGTGGAATATTTACATAATTGCCCCTTCTCTCCAAAAACCCTATTTGCTACGCATTACCACGAGCTTAATGCACTTGAGCATCAGCTATCAAGAGTAAAAAATTTTCATATAACCAATAGAGAAAGTGGTAACAAAGTCATTTTTCTTCGAAAATTAGCGCCTGGAGGCAGTATACATAGTTTTGGTATACATGTGGCAAAAATGGCAGGTATGCCTAATGAATTAATAGAAAGAGCCAATCAAATTTTACAGCAATTAGAAGGTAAAGTACTACAACAAGAGTACAATAGCAGTTCTTCTCAAAAACTCAATATACAACCATCTAAATCCTTCCACGCTCAGCAAGTACAACTCTCAATTTTTGATGCCCATACCGAAACATTTGAACGTTTACGCAATATGTTGGCAGCAATAGATATAAATCGTTTAACACCTGTTGAAGCATTGATGAAATTAAATGAAGTAAAAGACATGCTAAAGTAATTTGATAAAAAAATTAAGCGGCAAACGCTGAATGGTTTACCGCTTAATTTCTAGTTCCGGATTTTTAAAAGGAATTGAACATATGATTTTATATAGAATATTGCATAAGGTAGGATATTGAATTGTAAAGTTCCCCCTGAAATAATTTTAAGCACCTGGCATTAATACAGTATCTACAACATGAATAACACCATTACTTTGATTAACATCAGCTATAGTAACATAACTTTTACCACCTTTCATATCAGTTAATACTAATTTTTTCCCTTCCATAGTGGCAGTTAAATTTTCACCTTCTACAGTTTTTAGCGTAGCCATGCCATGTCCCTCTTTAATAAGTTTTGCAATATCTTTTGCATTCAATTTACCTGCTACTACATGATAGGTTAAAATTTTAGTTAATAAAGCCTTATTTTCAGGCTTTACCAAATTTTCAACAGTACCTGCAGGTAACTTATTAAATGCTTCATTGGTAGGAGCAAAAACGGTAAAAGGACCCGCACTTTGTAGGGTTTGTACTAAACCTGCTGCTTTTACCGCAGCAACCAAAGTAGTATGGTCTTTTGAATTTAGGGCATTTTCTACAATATTTTTGCTTGGGTACATTGGAGCTCCGCCTACTTCAACCGTTTTTTCTTTTTGAGCCATTGATGCATTCATAACCAATGCTGCTGCCATCATTAAAAAAATTCTTTTCATAGTGTTTTGTTTTTATTTTAAAAGATTTGTACTACAATTACGATAGGCAATGATATTTGGATTGCCTATTGTAATTTTTTTTGTAACTAAGTATGCTAATTAGTAATTAAATTCATTCTTTAATAATAACTAGCCATGCATCAATGGAAAATTAAAATATCGATTTTCATTAATTACTTTGTATTTGCTATTTTACTAAATAGTGTTGGTACTGTTATATTACAAGTACAAAATAATTACGGCGTAACACAAGGCGCTGCCGCCATATTAGAACCATTTAAAGATTTAAGTATTGCCATTGTTTCATTTATAGTATCCTCATTTATTACCAAATTGGGATATAAAAAATCTATGTTAATTGCATTAGGATTTATTTCGCTGGTATGTTTTTCCATGCCTTATACAAATAGTTTTTTCGCCACCAAATTACTATTTGCCGCCATTGGCGCCAGTTTTGCCCTCATCAAAATTTCTGTATACAGCACCATAGGTTTAGTAACCCGTTCAGAAAAGGAACATATTAGTTTAATGAATTTTATTGAATCCTTCTTCATGGTAGGTATACTGGCAGGTTATTTTATTTTTAGTTATTTTGTTAATGATAAAGATCCACATTCAACTTCTTGGCTAAAAGTATATATATGGTTAGGTGCATGCACAACTTTGGCATTTATTTTATTACTCAGTGCATCTTTAGATGAATCAAAAGCCCAAAAACAGATTCAAAAAGTATCCTTGATAGAAAGTTTTGTAGCTATGTTTCGGTTAATTGTTTCACCAATTGTGCTTATTTTTATTGCTTGTGCATTTTTTTATGTACTAATAGAACAAAGTATAATGAGCTGGCTGCCTACTTTTAACAGTCAGGTTTTAAAATTACCTACCACTTTAAGCATAGAAATGGCAAGTATTTTAGCCGGTTCAACTGCCGCAGGACGTTTTTTAGCCGGATTAGTATTAAAAAAATTAAATTGGTTTGTTACATTATTAATTTGTTTAATTTTAGCAACACTTTTAGTATTAGTGGCCATTCCGTTAGCAGAAAAAACAACCGGAAATCCAATTACAGGATGGAGTAATGCGCCAATTGCAGCTTTTATTTTTCCCATGATTGGATTATTGATTGCCCCCATTTATCCTGCTATTAATTCTGTTATACTAACTACCCTTTCAGTTGAAAAACAAGGAGTAATGTCTGGTTTAATTATTATTTTTTCTGCATTAGGCGGAACAACCGGCTCTTTAATTACAGGAAATATTTTTCAATATTATGGAGGCACTCAGGCATTTTATTTTTCATTGGTACCCATAGCCATTTTAGCAGTTTGTTTATTTATTTTTAGAAGACTACAAATAAAACACAAACAACAAATTCCGGATATTTAACTATTAAAAAATAATTTTTATATTATGCAAACAGATGAGGGCCTAGTTAATATTGAAGATTTAGGTGAATTGTATATTGCCGTACAACAAAGCCAATTGTTCAGCGATTCAAAGTTTTTTGTAGATGCTATTCCGCTATTCCCTACTTTAAAAATATTGAGTAACTATCGGTTACAAAAGCATTTGCCGGAATTTA
>JAGWPI010000360.1 GCA_028877005.1 Bacteroidota bacterium
CATTTTAGCCAATAAAGGATTTAATAACTGCTGCGTTTTTATGTGCATGGCACAATTAAAATGGCCTTTTGGACAAGCCGATTTGCCATGGAGTCCGCATGGCCTGCAAGGCAAAACTTCTAATACTTCTACAATATGTTTTTCAGTACTTAAGGGGCCATAACCAAATGCAGGTATAGTAGAACAATAAACAACAGTAACCGGTGCATTAACAGCTGAAGCAAAATGCATGGGTGCTGAATCGTTTACATAATTCATGAATGCAGATTGCATTAAAGCAGCAGATTGAAGAAAACTTAATTTACCGGACAAATTTTCTATATTTTTTTCAGGACATGCTGCAATAATAGCTGCACAAATATTATAATCGGAGGCACCTCCTAACAAGTAAACCCTGAACTGCAGGGGTATTTGTTGGAGAAATGCCGTCCATTTTTCGACAGGAAATTGTTTGGTAAACCATACAGATGAGGGTGCAACACAGATAAATGGTTGTTGTAGAAACTGCTGAATCGATTTTTTCACTTCAGCATCAAAGTATAACTTAGGTAAAGCAGCTTGGCCATTTGTAAAATGCTGAATTAATTGTTGGTTGCGTTCAATTTCATGTAACGGTAGTCCTTTTTCGGCAAAATGATGAGTAATAGATTTATTAAAAAATGTACTAAAAGGGTTAGTGTTAAAGCCTATGGTTTCTGAGGCACCCGAGCAAACAGTTAAAAATCCGGTTGCCGCATACCGTTGTATGTTAATTACACGGGTATATTTTTCTTTTCTAATTTCAAAAAGTAATTGAAATAAATGAAAGTATTTCTGATGTTTTTTATTCCAGATAAGTACTTTTTGTAAATAGGGATGATGATAAAATAAAGTTTCATTGCCTTGCCGAACCAAAATGTGAAGTACTGTATTGGGGTGTTGGGTATGTATTTTTTCTAAAATAGATGTAGCCAAAACCACATCGCCAATAAAAGCAGTTTGAATAAGCAACACTTTCTCCATATTTGCAAAATAAATGCATAATGGGCAGCATTATTCAAATTCCAGTTCATTACTGAAAAATTCCCAATCAAATAAGAGGTATTTTTCTTTAAAAAGACAAAGTGGTTTTGAAACCAATGTTGCCTCTGCATCCATTTTCATTTCAGTTAAATCAGATGAAATAGTATGCTTTTCTAACCCCATTTGAATAATTAATTCAATAAATGGCTGTACTTTTTCAAAAGGAACATCTACAATTACTCTAGCCATACACAAATATTTATCTTTTCTAAAGTACGTAAAAAATTTAAGTAAATGAAACCTTTTAATATTGCATTAATAAAATCTTAATACCAATATTGCTAAACAGTTGAATTTCAAAGTATAGTTAATCAAAAATCATCCAAAATAGCTAGTTTATTAACATGAACTTACATCACAGAATCAATACATCACCTAAAAACAAATATTGGCCATTATCAATTTTCATTTTTCAACTTTATATGGTATAATTAGCAAATATTAAATTGCTAACAAAATAGATTGAATATTTCTAACGCATCAATTTATTCATTAAATATGGAAGAATTCGTTTAAACTTTATCAATAATATTCGGTCTTTTCGGATTCTTTATTTTCTTAACAAAATAGGCAGCACAGGCAATGGCTTTAATGAATGGATGTTTGTTAAAAATGTAGTAACCTTTCATAAAACCTTAATAATTTACTATTAAAAGCAAGCAATTATTTTTATATACAAGTTAATGTATAGTTTATTTATTATTTTACCTAACAAAACCTTTCTTTGAACAATTATGTGAGCATACCCTATGGCATAAATTCATATGCAAAAAACAAATGTTATTTCACAATAACCAATTCCAAATAAAAAAATTAACTATATAATATATCCTTTGAATTTATTACTTAGAATCATAAATGCATTGTATTGTATTTTATTTTATTTGTCTTACTGAGATAACTCTTATGGATTATATTTATGTTTGCCGAAATTTTTTTTAATGGAATTACAAACACGTATACTTGAAGTTTGGAATAATCGAAGTTTATTACAAGAAAAATTATACAGTGATGCAGTTAGAGAGGTAATTGAAGCTGTTGATAAAGGTACATTAAGAACAGCAACACCAACAGAAAATGGATGGCAAGTTAATGAGTGGGTAAAACAAGCTATTCTCTTGTATTTTGCCATACAACCAATGGAAACCTATAATCTACCTCCGTTTGAATTTTATGATAAAATGCTTCTCAAGAAAAATTACGCAGCTTTAGGTGTAAGGGCGGTACCACATGCGGTAGCAAGATATGGTGCATTTTTAGGTAAAAATGTGGTTTTAATGCCTAGTTACGTAAATATTGGCGCTTATGTAGATGAGGGCACCATGGTAGATACATGGGCTACTGTAGGCAGTTGTGCCCAAATTGGTAAACATGTTCATTTAAGTGGCGGTGTAGGTATAGGAGGCGTTTTGGAACCTTTACAAGCAAGCCCGGTAATTATTGAAGATGGTTGCTTTTTAGGAAGTAGAAGTATTGTAGTAGAAGGTGTAAGGGTAGAAAAAGAAGCTGTTTTGGGTGCTAATGTTGTATTAACACAATCTACCAAAATTATTGATGTAAGTGGTGCAACACCAAAGGAATATAGAGGATTTGTTCCTACAAGAAGTGTAGTTATTCCGGGTACTTATCCTAAACAATTTCCGGCAGGTTCATATCAGGTTAGTTGTGCATTGATTATTGGTCAACGAAAGCCTAGTACAGATTTAAAAACCAGCTTAAATGATGCTTTGCGTGATTTTAATGTAGCTGTTTAATAACGCTTACACTAAACGGGCAGTATGTTGCCCTGAATGAATGAATCATGCCTACAAAAACAAAAACAGGAGTTGCCGGAGGATTTATCATAGCCATACTTGGCGCTTTATTATTTTCAACCAAGGC
>JAGWPI010000361.1 GCA_028877005.1 Bacteroidota bacterium
ATGATTATTGATATGCTGAAAGGTGTTGTAGCAACATCTTTATATATTCTATATCCTGAATATTTAACCAATGAACTTCATCGTACTAATTTAATGATTGGACTAGGGCTGGCAGCAGTTTTAGGCCATATTTTCCCTATTTGGGCAAATTTTAAAGGAGGCAAGGGTGTGGCTACTTTATTTGGTATGGCATTGGCCATTCAACCAATTGTTGCAGTTAGTTGTGTTGGCGTTTTTCTGTTGGTTCTTTACCTTACTCGGTTTGTTTCCTTAAGTTCTATTTTGGCAGGTATTGCTTTTATGGTATTAATTCTGTTTATTTTCAACGAAAAAGAAACTTTATACCGCATCTTCGCTGTTATTGTTGCCCTCATGATTATATTAACACATCAAAAAAATATTTCCAGAATTATCAAAGGCACTGAAAGTAAAGTGCCAATATTAAAGCACAGAGATAAAAGAAAAAAAAGACATGAATAAATAAGATATTATTGTTAACTCTGTTTTTATTTTATAAGGATTCTGTTGATATTAATTACTTCAGATTTTTTCTGGCAAATTTCATCGAAATTTTCGGAATTATTTTAGTAAAGTATATTCTATTTTTCAACACATATAATCAATAAGTTAAATAATTGTTTATGTATTTTAAATGGTATTTTTATACAAAAAATTACATTGCAGGGTTACTATCTCTTTTAATCTTTTTCATTATTCTAAGTGGATGTAGCAGAAACAGCATTACAGGAAGAAGTCAATTAAGCTTGGTTCCTGAAAGTGAGGTACAAGCTTTAGCTATTACACAATACCAATCATTTTTATCATCTAATAAAGTAGTTCCTGCAACAACGAAGGATGCCGAAATGGTACAGCGGGTAGGGCATAGAATTGCTGAAGCTATTCAAAAATATTATGCAGAACACGGCCAGCCTAATGCATTGAAGAATTATAAATGGGAATTTAATTTGGTAGACAGTAAAGAAATTAATGCTTGGTGTATGCCTGGGGGTAAAGTAGTAGTTTATACAGGTATTTTACCAATTACTCAAAATGAAACGGCATTAGCCATTGTTTTGGGTCATGAAATTACCCATGCTGTTGCAGGCCATGGTAGAGAAAGAATGAGCCAGCAATTATTAGCACAAGGTATTGAAGTGGCTGGCAATGTGGCATTATCTACTAATTCGCAAGCTGTTAACTTATTTAATCAGGTTTATGCCCCAACCGCTCAGGTGGGAGTACTCTTGCCCAATTCTAGAAAACAGGAATATGAAGCAGATCATTATGGGTTAATTTTTGCTGCTATGGCTGGTTATGACCCTCGAGAAGCTATACCCTTTTGGAAAAGAATGCAAGCACTAGGAGGCGCTAAACCACCCGTTTTTTTAAGTGACCACCCTGCCGATGCAGACAGAATTCAAAAATTAACTGCTTTAATGCCCGAAGCATTAACTTACTATCATCCAACATCAGCTAAATAACTTAAAATAATTGGTGAAAAATGGCAACATCTGCTTTGGTAATAAAAAAATGACTAAAACCCGATAATTTTTATTAACTTTGCAAATCTATTCATCTCCCAATTACATCACCTGAAATTTGTTTTAGGCATGTCAAACCAGAGTTTATTTGAAAAGTTAGATTTAATGAATGAAAGGACAATTCTTATCCAAGGACTGCCTTCTTCCATTGAAAAACAATTTGTTAAGTTATCTTACGCAAAAAATGTAACGCCTTTGCTGAAATCAAAAAAAGTTGATTTTGCACTCATTTTTGCCATTAATCTTTGCCAATTAAATACTATTTTAAGAGAGGTATTCTCGGCTTTGCACAAAGAAAGTAAACTTTGGATAGCCTTTCCCAAACAAACCAGCAAAATTGTTAGCGATTTAAATAGAGATTGCAGTTGGGCTTGTTTAACCGATAAAGGTTACGAAACAACCGATCAGGTTGATATTGATCATGTTTGGAGTGCTATGCGGTTTAAAAAACAACTGAATAATTTTGTAGAAGAAACTTTAGCCGAAGTAAATACTGTTATAGAATCTGAAACAATAAAGGAAACAAAAAAAAGAATTGACTTTGATAAAAACTTAATTGTTCCACCTGTTGAATTAGAAAAAATATTTACTAAACACAAAAAAGCGAAAGAAATTTTTGCGGCTTTACCGGCATTACATCAGCAGGAGTATGTTAGTTGGATTGAAGGGGCAAAAAGACAAGATACTAAACAACGTAGATTAGAATCAGTAATTGAAAAATTGATGGCTGGTAAAAAAAATCCGCTGGAAAAATAGTTTATGGCATTTATTAATATTGAAATTAAGGCAAAATGCTTTCACCCGGAAAAAGTGGAAGCATTTTTAGTTAGCGCTGGCGCTGATTTTAAAGGTGTTGACTATCAAAAAGATACCTATTTTAAAGTAGTTAATGGAAGGTTAAAACTCAGACAAGGGAATATTGAAAATAATTTAATTTACTACGAGAGGAGTAATGAGTCTGGCCCTAAACCATCTTATTTTCAGCTGTTGCAGGTGAATGATAGTAGTGTATTGTTAGATATGTTAACGCGTGCCTTGGGCGAAAAAGTGGTAGTTGAGAAAAAAAGGAAAATTTTTTTCATTGAAAATGTAAAGTTTCACATTGATGAGGTGGCCGGATTGGGGCATTTTGTTGAAATTGAAGCCAGTAATTTATTACACCCTGAAAAAAAAGAATCTGAATTACAAGCACAGTGTACTTTTTATATATTGCAACTTAATATACAAAAAGAAGATTTAATAAACAATAGCTATAGTGATATGCTGATGGAAAAGCTACATCAGTAATTACTTTAGAATAACAGTTCCAATTTTTTGTGTTAGTGTTCTTTCAATTTCTTTTAATTGTTTGTGCACTTCAATTAAGCGCATTTGCTCTTCTATACTTGCTTTTTCCATGTCTTTTTGGTTTTGCACAAACATTTTTTTTATTTTTCTCAGCTTAAAATAATCTACACTCAATAAAATATCTTGGTGTGCTACATCTCGGTTAGTAATATTTAAACCTTCAATTTTTTCGTCCCATTTTTGACTTAATTCAAATGGAGAAACCGTTGCAGCTATAACCAATTGTCTAATAGCACTATTTTCATGGTATAAGAATGTTTTAGCATCAGGCTCTTTTGCTTGTTCATATAACTGTTTGTATTCTTGTATGGTTTGGTGAATGAGCGCATTCTCAATTTCAAAATTTTCAATTTCCTGAAAAACATAATCTGCCATAGTTAAATTTTCATCCCATTTTTTTAATCCATGTTCCAATAAAGCCCTAAGCAAATTTCTTTCTTGTAACTCATCCGTTTGCAGTAGTAATATATCATCAGGGGCTTCAGGTTCAATTGCCGGGAGGGTGTTATTGTTATTAGGTGAAGTATTTTTCTTTTCTGCTTTAGCTAGTTCATTTCTTTTATAAGTATTAATAAGGTTATATAAACCGGCCTCGTCTACATTTAAAATGGTGGCACTTTGTTTAATGTATTGTTGTTGTTTTGAAAAATCTTCTGCTTTGTTAATCTTACTAAGGGTTTCTGCAATTTGGTTAACTACAGTGTTTTTTTTAGCAACATCATTACCCGCTTCCTTTAATAATAACTCTAATTGAAAAATGATAAAATCTTTTTTGTGCGTAGCCACAAAATTATTAAAGGCATTAGCGCCCAACTGCTTTACGTAACTATCTGGGTCTTCCTTATCCGGAATAAGTACTAATTTTACGTTTAGGCCTTCTTCTAAGGCCATGTCTAAACCTCTTAAAGCTGCTTTAATTCCTGCTGCATCACCATCATAAATGATGGTTAAATTCTCTGTATATTTTTTTATAATGCGTAACTGATCAACAGTAAGTGATGTACCACCGCTGGCAACAACATTTTCAATTCCTGCCTGATGCAAACTTATTACATCAGTATATCCTTCTACTAATAAACATTCGTCTGATTTATCAATGGCCTGTCGGGCAAAATAAATGCCATATAATACTTTGCTTTTTACATAAATTTCATTTTCAGGAGTATTAATGTATTTGGGTACTTTATCATTTTTACCAATAATTCTAGCACCAAAACCAATTATTTTTCCTGTGTTATTATGGATAGGGAAAATTATTCTGTTTCTATAATTATCTACCCATTCTTGTTCATTTTTGCGCAACACTAATCCAGACTTAAGTAAAAGTTCAGGATTAAATTGTCGGCTAATTAATTCATTGGCTAATGGATGATTGTTAGCAGGATTATAACCCAACTGAAACTTTTCAATAATGGTGTCGGTAAATCCTCTTTCATACAAATAACTTAGTGCAATTTGCTTGCCTTCATCTGTTTGTAATAATGCATTAGACAAAAATTTCTGAGCATGACTGTTAATGATGTAAAGACTATCTGCAGTATGTTGTTGCTGTACTTGTTCTGCACTAACTTCGGTTTCTTCAACGGGTACATGGTACCTTTCTGCCAGCCATTTTATTGCTTCAACATAACTTAGTTTATTATGTTCCATTAAAAAAGTAATGGTATTACCACTTTTGCCACATCCAAAACATTTGTATAATTCTTTAACAGGCGAAACAGTAAAAGAGGGCGTTTTTTCATTATGAAATGGGCACAGACCTAAATAATTAGCGCCTCGTTTTTTTAATTTTACATAATCACCGATAACATCTAGTATATCGATTCTGTTTTTAATTTGCTCTATGGTTTGTGGGGTAATCATATAATTTGTACATACGAATATCCGCATTTACATTTAGTGGTGGTTAAAAAAAATATTTGTAGTTTAGAGGCGCACAAAAAAAATAATATGTTAAAAAAAGAAAGACAGGCATATATATTGCAACAAATTAATATTCATAATAAGGTATTGTCATCAGATTTGAGCGTTCAAATGAATGTAAGCGAAGATACCATAAGAAGAGATTTGCAGGAGTTGGATGATCAAGGAAAGATTACAAAAGTACATGGTGGTGCATTATCAAAAGCCTTTCATTTTACACTTCAAAGCAATGTTGTGTACCAACAAACCGAAAAACGAATAATTGCTCAAAAAGCTATATCCTTGTTAAGAGATGGCATGTTTGTATTATTATCCGGCGGCACCACAATTGTAGAAATGGTGAAAATTTTACCCAAAGAATTAAATGTAACATTTATTACCGTAAGCCTTCCTGTTGCTTTAGAATTATTAAATCACCCCAATTGTCAGGTGGTTTTTTTGGGAAATTTATTATCTAAAAATGCCCAAATTGCCATTGGAGCAGAAGTAGTTACCCGTTTAAATGAAATTACCGCTGATATCTGTTTTTTAGGTACCAATAGTATTGATGCTGACAAAGGAATAACAGATTTAGAATGGGAAGTAATTGAAGTAAAAAGGGCAATGATAAAAAGTGCACTAAAAACGGTATCATTGGCTATATCCGAAAAAATTAATACTATTCAAAGGTTGCAGGTGTGCAAATTAGAACTCATTCAATCCCTCATTACAGAGTTAGATCCCTCCGATATTCGCTTAGTGCCATACAAAGAAGCGGGGCTTCAAATTTTATAATATTAATCTTACTATTTTTTAAGCTTATTATTGTTTCTTTAAATTTGCGTTTTTTTGCGTTTTTTAAATTAAAATTTTCATTTTTGCCGATTTTTATTTTTTTTCTTGAATTTTTCTGTGTAATTATGTATTGTGCTTTAAAGTTGGCATTTTCTTGCAGTTCTTTTCTTGACAATTATTAAATGTATGCAATAGTGTGCAATAATTTTAATAAGGGGAAAGGGATAAATGCTAATTGAAATATTTTAAAACTGACTAAAATTGCTTAAAAAATTGCTTATGAGAAAAAATAAGGGCTTTTTATTATTTTTATTGATGATAACCTTGGGTGGGATTTACCAAGTTAATGCACAAACCCAAACCATATCCGGTAAAATTTTAGATGCTGACAAAAAAACACCAATTGCAGGTGTTTCTATTAAAATTGTAGGTACGAACATTGCTACACAAACCAATGAAGAGGGTGCATTTAGTATTAGGGCTGCCAAAGGTCAGACTTTACAAATCTCGCATATTGGTTTTGCACCACAAACCATTAAAGTAACGGGCGAACATATAAACCTTAGTTTAAAAAGCTCATCTGTGGATTTAGATGAAGTGGTGGTAGCGATGGATATTAAGCGGAAACCTAGAGAATTGGGATATTCTGTTCAAACTATTACCGGAAAAGAAATTGCAGAAACGCAAAGAGAAAATTTTGTAAATAGTTTAGAAGGTAGAGTTGCAGGATTAACCATTACACCCACAAATGGCCAAGCAGGTGCATCATCTAGTATTGTATTAAGAGGCTTTAATTCTGCCTCATTAAGTAACCAACCTTTATTTATTGTTGACGGAGTAATTGTAGATAACTCAACTTTTAATGAAACATCAAATGGTGGCTCTGGTATTGGTTTGGCATCTGACAGGCCTAATAGAAATAACGATTATACAAATAGAATAGCCGATTTAAGTCCGAGTGATATCCAATCTGTAACGGTTTTAAAAGGGCCTGAAGCCACAGCATTATATGGAAGCCAAGCTAGCTCTGGCGCTATTGTAATTACTACCAAACGTCCTGATATGAATGGTCGTTTTGCAATTGGATATGATAACAGCTTTCGGGTACAAATCGTGAATCGGTTCCCAAAACTGAATAATAATTACAGTCCCGGGGCATCTGGATTGCCATTATTAAATAGTTTTACCTATTTTGGACCTGCATTACCAGCTGATACCAAAACATATGATAATATACATCGCTTTTTTAAAACCGGTATGGCACAATCGCACAATCTAAGTGTAGATTTTGGCAAGAAAGATGTAGGATTTCGCTTCTCTAGTTCTTATTTCAATCAAGATGGTGTAATTCCTAACAATACGTTCAAAAGAATAAATTTTAGACTTTCTAACTATACAAAAATCAATAAATTCATCGATTTTAATCCAACAGTTTCTTATATTAATACCATTAATGATAAGCCCATTAGAGGGGCTGGAGGTTTTTTATTAGACTTATATGCTTGGCCCACTACAGACGACGCAAGCAATTATTTGGATAAGTTTGGTCATAAACGCTTGCTTTATGCCACTACACCAAATTCCGAATTAATTGATAATCCGTTTTTTAGTGTGGCTAAAAACCATAGTCAAGATAAAACAGATAGATTTGTTGGTACTTTAGGTATTAATATTCATCCCTTTAGTTGGTTAAATATTGCAGGTAGATTTGGATATGATACCTATAAAACAAATGGTTATACCTTTTATCATCCGGAGTCTAGCTTATTAACTCAAGCAACGGGAGGATCATTAGATAACTATTATCTTACTTATAAAGGATACAACCATACAATTACTGCCACTGCTACCAAAAAAGTAAAAGATTTTTCCTTACGTGGCATGGTGGGAACTATGTGGCAAGACTATGAAACTTCGGCATTTGCCATTACTGGTAACCGATTAATTGATTCTACCAGTACAGATAGTAGCAATACCTCACCGAGTACTAGAATTAGGTTACTAAGAAATGCTTATGGCCAGCCAAATTTGAACATTACAAGGCAAATGGCTTATTTTTTGGAGGCAGGATTTGGTTATAAAAATTTATTTTTTATCAGTTACACGCATAGATTTGAAGCGGCATCGGTATTTCCTGCTGCAAATAGAAATTATAATTATCCAGGATTTAGTGCAAGTGCTATATTGAGTGATATTTTCCCTGCAATAAAAAAAGGTAATATTATTAATTATGCTAAGCTACGTGCGTCTTCTGCAACTACAGCCAGATTAGCAGATCCTTATTTAAATCAGTCTGTATTTGTAAATAATTTATCTAGTTCAATTATTCCAGGATATTCTTATGGATTTTATAATAATAATCCTAATCTTCGGCCTGAGAAGCAGCAGACTTATGAAATAGGCGCAGAATTTAAACTTTTTAATAATTTAATTTCGTTAGAAGGAGCATATTACAATACACACAATACAGACCAAATTAGTGTAGGATTTAGAGCAAGTTACGGTACCGGATTTGTGTTGAATACACAAAATGCAACTGAATCAAGAAATCAGGGAGTTGAAATTACAATGGATATTACACCAATTAGAAAGAAGGACTGGGGTTGGGATATCCGGTTTAACTTTAACCATATGTGGAGTAATGTTATAGCAATTCCTGCCTCTATTGCACAAAACCTGGATTATTATATTTCTGATACTTGGTTATACGCAAATGCAAGAGGCGGTTATGTTCGAAACCATTCTACTACCACAATTACCGGTTATGGCTATATGCGCAACAATCAAGGTAAAATATTAATTAATCCTGCTTCCGGTTTACCCATGGTTAATGCTAACTTTATACCTATTGGAGATAGAAATCCTGCATTTACTCTAGGTACAATTAATAGCATTCGATATAAAAACTGGAGTTTAAATTTCTTGTGGGATTTAAAAGTAGGTGGCGATATATTTAATGCAACCGATATGTATTTAACAAATATTGGAAAAAGCCCTCGTACCAATGATAGAATGAAACCAAGGGTTGTTAGTGGTGTTTTGAAAAATGGTTTAGAAAATACTAATAATCCAACTACTAATAATATTTTAATTACACCCTATTACAACAGTACAGCATATTACGGCGAAACAACCGGCATGCCCGATGAAGAGTTTATTCAAAAAAACGTAAACTGGTTAAGACTTCGAGATATAACATTAAACTATTTATTGCCTGAAAATATTGTAAAAAAATTAAAAGGCTTTAAATCGTTAAGTTTTTTTGTAACCGGTAATGATTTGATTTTATTTACTAATTACAATGGTGCAGATCCTTCTGTAAATGGTAATACTGCCGCTACTAAAGGTGTAGGAGCTTTTGGTTTTGATTATGGCAATATTGCCACACCCATTTCTGTAAATATTGGTTTACGGGCCGGATTTTAATACAAGTTCATAGAAAAATAAATTAGTATGAAAAAAACAAATTTTAAAATAATAACATTTATTTTATTGTCTGCTAACTTAATGTTTAGTAGCTGTACAAAAAAAATTGATGCTGCTTATCAAAATCCTAATGCTCTCACAGTTGAGCCAATAGAAAGTTTGCTGCCAGGAGTTATTGGTAATTTTTTGGGTAATGCATCATCAGCAGGTAGTGGTTACGGCTTGGGTGGCGATGCTACTATTATTGGCCGCTATATACAGTATTGGAATAATTATGCTGTTACTTCTAGTGATAATGGTGGTACACAGTACGACCAAATGGGTGGTACAGTTGGTGGAAGTGATCTTTTGGGATCAGTTTGGGCAATGTTTTATTATGGGCAAGGTCAAAATTTGAATAGGATTATTGAATGGGGAGCTCAACAACAAAAATGGGATTACGTTGGGGTGGCACAAGCAATTAGAGCATGGGGTTGGCTAGAGATGGTGAATCAATATAATAGCATTATCTTAAAACAAGCATTCAATACAGGACTTCAGCAATTTAATTATGATGATCCTTCTGAAGTTTATGATACTGTTAGGGCTACTTGTTATAGGGCATTAACTAATCTAAATAGAACTGATGGTGCAGTAAGCCAATCTAATTTAGCTATTGGGGATGCCTATATGAATAATGGGGATGTAAATAAATGGAAAAAATTTGTTTATGGTGTTTTAGCTCGATCTTATCAATATTTGTCTAACAAGTCGGCTTATACAGCTAATCATTATGCCGATTCTGCTATTTATTATGCTAATTTAGGGCCTACGGTTAATGCTGATAATATTACTTTAAAATTTGCTGCAAAGCGTACTTCGGGCACTTCTAACTATTTCGGTCCTTTTAGAGGGAATGTAGGCAGCCTTCGTCAGTCTGCTTACGTTGCTAATTTACTTTCAGGATTAAATTCAACTGCTTTTACAGGAGTTAATGACCCTCGTGCTTGGTATTTAATTCGCGAAAACTCAAATGGTACATTTAAAGGAGTACAACCAGGACAAGGTTCAGCAGGCATTTTAACCCCCGATTTACCCAAAAATTTCTGGGGTAATCCATTTACTTCCATCGGTGCTCCAACTGCAGATTCAGGACGATATTTATTTAGAGATAGTGCTCAATTTCCTGTGATGACAGCCTCCGAAATGCAATTTATTGTTGCAGAAGCAGCATATAGAAAAGGTGATAAAGCTACTGCATTATCGGCTTATGTAAATGCTATTTCTTTAAATTTTGATATGTTGGCTAATCAATATGCGTTTAATGTGCCATCTTATGCGCTTATTACCCCCGGTTCAAAATCAGCTTATTTGGCTAATCCATCTGTCGTGCCTATTAATGCGGGTGATTTAACACTTACACAAATTATGTTACAGAAATATATTGCTTTATATGGATGGGGGAGCCATGAAACTTGGGTGGATATGCGCAGATTTCATTACACTGATTTAGACCCTGTTACAGGTAAACAAGTATATGCAGATTTTGTGCCTGGTGGAGGCACCTTATATATAAATAACAATGGCAAATTTGTATATCGCGCACGACCCAGATATAACTCCGAATATTTATATGATGTGCCATCCCTTCAAAAAGTGGGGGCATTGAATTTAGATTATCATACTTATGAATGCTGGTTTTCTCAACAATAAATAAATTTTTACTTATGAAGCATACTATAATAAAAATATTCCTATTGTTTACTTTCTTTGCTGCAATTTTTGCCTGTAAAAAAACATTCATTATTAATACACCTTATCAGGTGTTAGATTCAAGTAAGGCATATCTTAAAATTGTTCATGCATCTCCTTTTTTCAGACAGGTTACCGGGGCACAAGATAGCTTTAATATATATATGGGAAATATTCGATTAAATAATACACCATTCTTAACATATAATGGTATCTTTCCTAATGCAGTCAATCCAACCTCATCCAATATTACCAATACCTATATGGCTGTGGCTGCTGGATTACAACAATTTCATTTTTCTTTACCAGGCGTTGTAAATCAAGATTCTATTCAATTATTTTCTTTTTCAAAAATTTTGAACCCAGGGAGTTTTTATACATTATTAATTACCGACTCAATATTATCTAAACGCGACTCCTCTAAAATATTTATTCAGGATATTTTCTCAACTCCCTTACAAGGAAATATAAGTTTGAGGTTTATTCATGCAGTGTTAAATGATACAATAGGGAAGACTGTAGATATTTTTTCTTATGCTCGTAATGCTACTATTTTAACAAAAATTACACCAGACTCAACTACAGCATTTCAAACATTAGGTTATAATACCGGTGTAATTGATACTTTCTATGTAACCCGCTCATTGGCAACGGGGCAACCATCTAATACACCTTTGGCAAATAGAACTATTTTAGCTAAACTTCCGTTTGCTACAAATACTACCGGTGCTGCACCACAACGTGTTTTTACTTTATATTATAAAGGTGATGGCACTACTATTGTAGGAAAAAAGCCTAGAACATTAGCTTCTTATATTAACCAATAAAAAAGTACCGGTTATATCAAAATTAAAGTGGCTGCATTTTTTTTGCTGCCACTTTTTTCAACTTTAAGCATTTTATTTTTAACAAAATACACCTGCATACTTTTAGGTTTACAAGTATCTTTGAATAATAATTTATATTATGAGTAAGGTAGGTTTTGTTATTTTGTTCGTTTTATTGCTGCAAAATGCTCAAGCGCAAATTTTAAAAGGCTTATTAAAGAATAATAATACTGATTCAACTTCTTCTAAAAGCGTTTCTACCTTAGGTAATTTGGTTAAGGGTGTATCTACAGGTAAAGCATTATCTAACGATGAAATCATCAATGGCTTAAAGCAGGCTTTAGAAGTAGGGGCAAATAAAAGTGTTACACAACTCTCTTCTTTAGATGGTTATTTTAAAAATAATGCCATTAAAATATTGATGCCTCCGGAAGCTCAAAAGGTTGAAAAAACTTTGCGTGATATGGGATTAGGGGCTGAAGTTGATAATGCAATTTTAGCAATGAACCGCGCTGCAGAAGATGCTGCTAAAAGTGCTGCACCTATTTTTGTTAATGCTATTAAGGGCATGACTATTCAAGATGGTTTGCAATTATTAAAAGGCAGCGACTCTGCTGCTACGCATTATCTTAGAGAAAAAACTACTACTTCTTTAACTGCTGCTTTTAAACCTATTGTAGAACAATCTTTAGTAAAAGTAGATGCCACCAAATATTGGAGTAGTGTTTTTTCTACTTATAATAAAGTACCTTTTGTAAAAAAAATTAATCCGGATCTAACCAATTATGTTACTGAAAAGGCTTTAAATGGTTTATTTTATCAAGTAGCACAAGAAGAACAAAAAATCCGAAAAGATCCTATTGCTCGAACAACAGATTTATTAAAAAAAGTTTTTGGTCAATAAGATTTCTGCAAAAAAGTTAGGCCATTTTATATATTCCTAAGCAAATTAGAATAGCTGTTATAAGTGCTACCAAAAATTTATATTTATCCCAGTAATAAGTTTGCTTTTTTTCTTTCAATAGTTGTTGAACTTGAACAGACATTGAACTATTAGAAGATATCGGTAATTTTTTAGCAAGTATTGTTTTTATTTGCACTACATTCTTATATCCTAATTTTGCCATTAACAAAATTATTTTTTGTTGAATATTTTCAACATATTCTTGTGCTGATTCGCTTTTTAGTATGGCTAAATTATATGAACAGAGTATGTTCTCTTCCAACTGTAAAACCACTGCTTCTTCATTAATGTTATCGCCTTGTTGTTCCACTTTTTTTAATAGTTGAATGCAAGCTGTTAGTATATCAATACTATTATTTGCCAGTATATTAAAGTCTGAATTTGCATAGTATTGCAAATGAAACGCCTTTCTAGAATCCGGATTGGAGAGTACTTGATAAGCTTCATTAATTTTTTTAAAATAGCCGTCTGCCCATTCCGTATTTCCAGATTTATCAGGGTGATATTGCATTGCTAATTTCCGATATGCTTTTCTAATAGTGCTATCATTTGCATTAGGAGCCACTTTTAATATTTGATAATAATCTTCCATTCAAAACGAACTTTCTTTACAGTAATTACCTAAGTAACAAAAATGTTTTGGGGTTGTTGGGATTAAAAGGGAATTCCTAAATTAATATATGGTAATATCATTTTACTTTGATCAGAATACATGGCACTAATTTCTAAAGGGCCGAGTACAAAATTATAACCAAATGAAATGGAATAACCCGATAAAAATTTTGCATTCTCCGGCATAAAATTACCATCAATAAAATCATAAAATGCACCATTGGCTTTTGTTATAATATATCCATTGTTAAATATTTGATATCTTAATCCAATTTGCATGGAAGCAATACTATTTGTTACAACGGTTCCCTCTGCCAAGCCTGCAAAAGTTATTTGATTTTTATATACATTGGTTAATCCTCCAACTGTAAAAGCATTAATTACATCTCCGGAATTTCTCCAATTAAATCCGCCCTGAAAATGTGTAAATAATGTTTTGCGTTTGGTAAGGGGTATATATTTTTCTGCATTGATAAATGCTCTGTAATAATTTTTATAATGAATACCCAGTGAATCGGGGTTGGGGATTTCATTGCCATTTAAATAATACTCTACATTAGGGTTTTGATTTGTTACTTGACCAAATTCAATATCTGTTTTACTCCCATTTCTAGGATATATTGAATTAGTTAATGAGTTGGCTTTAATAAAAATGTAAGGGTTTAAATAATTAATTCCACCTCTTGCCTCAAAAGCAGCCGGTAATTGAGGTCTGTAATTTAAATTCTCAAAACGAATGCCTGATCCAACTGAAAGTTCACGATTGGGTGAATAACGTAAATTTACATCGCCTAAAAAATACCCTTGTTTAAATAAACCTTGCTTGGTAAAATTATTATAACTGTTAATATTTAATGATTCAATTTGAGTGGTTGCCGTTATTGAAAACAATTTGTGCTTACCAAAATACTGAATATGTTCCCCCCTTAAACGCATGTTTTCGCCAATATTAAATGTAACCTGACTTTTAGAATAGGGTGTAAAAAAATCACGACTGGTTAAATTAGCAATTAAACTAATGCCTGTAAACTGATTATAATTTAATCCTAACTTAGCAAAGGTGAGTGGATTCTCTTCCACATCAAATATAATTTGTGCTGTGGTATCTGATATAGGTAATAGTGAATAAACAATTTTATTATAATATCTTGTACCAAAAGCTTTTCGTATATGTTCAGATAAATCTGCTGCTGTGTAATATGTATTTAGTGAAAATTGCATACGTTTTAAAAAAAAGTTAGCATCGGTTTGGTGTAAACCATGTATAGTAAATGCTGTTATTTTTACTGATCTAATTTTTGATAGAGCATTTTTTTGAAAATCTAAATGTCCATATATTGTTTGAAGGGAATCGGCCAGATGCTTAAATATGGGAAAATATTTTTTGCCTATATTATCTCCCGAATCAATAATTTCATCTGCCGAACCAAAACTTCCCATATTATAATCATCTAATTGATGTGGAATGTAAATATTACATAATGCTTTTTCTTTTATTGCGTCCTCATCGTTTCTAAAAAAAGCAATTTGCAATAACACTTGTAGTATATTATTTATTTTATCTTTTGGTAATAACCCATTGGCAACATTGCTGCCAATTAAAAAATTAGCACCCATTTTCTGTGCATCAATTACAGGAAAATTTCGCACAACACCTCCATCCACTAGTTTTTTTCCTTGATAATCTACTGCTGTAAAAACCGAAGGTATGGCCATGCTGGAACGAATGGCGTATACTATTTCACCACTATCTAAAACCACTCCGTCGCCTGTTGAAATATTGGTGGCAATACACTCAAATGCCTTTGGGAATTGTTTAAAGTTTTTGGTTTTATAGGCAGGAAAATATAATTCGTTCAGTTTAAGCCATAGTTCTTCTGACTCAATGACACCACTGGGTAAGCGGAAACTATTATTTACCCAAGGTAATTCAATAGCATATTTTCCATAATCTGTTTTTTCTTGCATGCTGAATGAGCGCAATGAAATATTATTAGAAAGTAATTGGTCCCAATTGGTTTGTCGTGCAATTTGTTCAATAGTATCTGCAGAGTAACCCAATGCATATAATGAACCAATTACTGCGCCCATACTTGTTCCTGTAACATAACGAATAGGAAGCCTAGCAGAATCAATTGCCTTTAATATGCCAATATGTGCTAAGCCTTTGGCACCCCCACCACTTAATGTTAAACCTACTTTGGGCTGCTGTGCCATTAATTGTGCCGTGTAGAAAAAAAGAAAAAAACAAAATGTAAAAATTTTCATATGATGAATGTCATGTGAATTTACAAGAATCCGTGCGAGTAACAAAATGCTAACAATGATTCGGCTTTTTAATGGAAATTTTGTTAAGTTAATCGCATAGCAAACATGTCATCAATTTTTTTAAATAGGTGCTGAGGTTTAAACACACGCCATTCGGGTATGTTTAATAGTTCTATGTAATAGTTTAATTTTTTCTTTCTAAAATCCTGTTGTGTTGCTTCAGGCATATTTAATGCCACTATCCAACCATTTTCTTCTGTTACTTCATCAAACCATTCCTGATAGTATTCTCTATCACTACTATGAAAATTTAAAACATTTTCTGTAATTAGGATATATTTGGTAATATGTTCAGCAAATAACGGATCCAAAACTTCACGTTTTAATTCCATTATATCATTTTCAATTGCATCATTCCACTCGCCAATCATTTCAATGATTACATAATGATAATCGTAGTCGGCAAAAAGTATTTTAAGGTAAAGGGTTTTGCTGCCAAAATCATCCCATTGAGGGTGTATATAATAATTGTAAATAGTTAATGAATATTCAAACTCGCTATATGTTCTGCCAAAGAAGGGAGAGTGCTTGTCTTCTTCAGAAATATAGATATGCCTCCAATTATAAAAAGGTTCAATATTATGCATGATGGTTTTTTCTGGCAGCTTCAATTGCTTTTTTTACACTACCATACTGCAATAATAAAGATTTTGCCTGTTCATAGTTAAGGTTGTGCAAATGTTCCATAACCATTTTAGCGCCTCTGTCTATTAGTTTGGCATTGGTTAATTGCATGTTCACCATTTTGTTATCTTCTACACGGCCAAGTTGAATCATAACACTAGTTGAAATCATGTTCAATACCATTTTTTGTGCAGTTCCACTTTTCATTCGGGTGCTACCTGTTACAAACTCTGGTCCAACTATTACTTCTACCGGATAATCTGCTATTCCACTAATAATAGAGTGCGGGTTGCAGGAAATGCTTCCGGTATAAATATTTCTTTCTTTACAAGCCTTTAGTGCACCTACTACATAGGGTGTACTGCCACTTGCTGCTAGGCCAATTACAAAGTCATTTTTAGAAACATGCCAACTTTCTAAATCACGCCATCCTTGTTCATAACTATCTTCTGCATTTTCCACTGCTTGTGTAATTGCTATATCGCCCCCGGCAATTAGTCCAATAACTAATCCATAAGGTACCCCATAGGTAGGAGGGCATTCACTGGCATCTAATATACCCAATCTACCACTAGTGCCTGCGCCTATATAAAACAATCTGCCACCTGCTAACATTACATCAGTAATGGCAACCACTAATTCTTCAATTTGTGGGATGGCTTTTTCAACAGCAAGCGGAACAGTTTTGTCTTCTTCATTAATGTGTTGTAATAATTCTGCAATTGACATTTTTTCTAAATGCCTATAGGGAGAAGGCTGTTCGGTTATTTTCGTCTGCTCAATCATAAAATAGCTTTATCGATGGTATTCAATTAATCCCTGCATGGGTTTTTGCAGTATTTTGCCCATTTTTATCTCATAAACTTGGCAAAGTTCCTGCAAAATATCGCTAAATCCAAATGCAACACTACCAATAAAATTAATAGGATATTCCCATATTTCCTTATACTTTAACAAATGTTGATAAAAAAAATCATTCAATCCATCTTCAATAATATTTTCAATCATGTAATGGCCGCGGTTTTCTGCAAGAAATAGTGCAAATCCGGCTAGGTAACGGTTGGCCAAAGGTTGTTGGTATACATTTTCTAGAATTTCTTTAGGTGATAAGGCATATTTTTTATTGAATCTATCCATCAGGTCCTGATCAAATGTTTGATACAAATAATACTGTACTACTTTTTTACCCAAATAAGCGCCACTACCTTCATCCCCTAAAATGTATCCAATACCAGGACTGTTTTTAACAATTTTTTTTCCATTATAGTAGCAAGAGTTGGAGCCGGTGCCCAAAATGCAGGCAATGCCTTTATTGTGGTTGCAAAGTGCTCTGGCTGCTGCTAATATATCTGTATTTAATTCTATGCTGGCACTTTTAAACAAAGTTTTAAATACACCACGCATCATTTTTATGTGGTTTGTATTACTTAGGCCAGTTCCATAAAAATAAACTTCATCTATAGGGGCATTGTGCTTTATATGAGGCAATACTTCTTTTTGTATAATTGCCATTATTTCATGGCTATTTAAAAAATATGGACTTAAACCTTGTGTGGTAAAAACCTTTTTTTTATGCGGTTGTAATACACACCATTCGCATTTGGTGGCCCCGCTATCAGCAATTAATTTAATAGCCATCGTTTTTAGTTTTTATGGTTCAGTTCAACAATGCATGAGCCAATTCAACATTAATACGGATATTCGCAATCTTGAATTAAGATACAAAGAAGCAGCATATTATGTCAAGAAAAAAATTAAGTATTTGGTTGCCACTTTTATTATCTGTTATTTTAGTTATTGGAATGGTACTGGGATACCAGTTAAACGTTCAAACCTCTTCAGGTAGTTTTTTACGAAGTGGGGGTACTTCTTCATTGCAAGAAGTGATTGATTTAATTAACACGAAATATGTAGATGCCATAAAACCGGATAGTTTTAAACAAGCCATGATTGAGCAGTCTCTGGCTAATTTAGATCCTCATTCTATTTATATCCCTCCTAAAGAAGTAAAAGAGGTGAATGAAGAACTAATGGGTAATTTTCAAGGTATTGGGGTAGAATTTCAGGTATTTAATGATACTATAAATGTTGTGAATGTTGTACCTAATGGTCCGGCAGAAGAGGCAGGCATTAAGGTGGGCGATATTATATTGAAAGCAAACGATTCTATTGACCTAGTAGGTAAATTAG
>JAGWPI010000362.1 GCA_028877005.1 Bacteroidota bacterium
GAAGAAATCCTTCTTCTTTTCCTGCCAGTAAAAGATTTTGGTAATTGAATAGCTGCCAAGTTTGTCCCTCTGCCAATTGCTTAATGTTATTTTGGGTATAGCTCAAATCATCTAAATGGTTAAATGGTAATTCATAAATACCATTTGATAAACCAAAATATATTTTTTGCTGATAGATAGTCAATGCATAGCCGCCTGCATCATTAAAAATAGGAGGATTAATATGCTTAATAGCGCTATTTAAAGGAATAAAAGAGATGCCATTTTCTAGGCCTACCCAAATATTATGAAACTGATCAGCTAAAATACTTTTGATATTGTTATTTTGCAATCCATCATTTTTAGTAAATGTTTCAATTAATTCACCGTTTGGGGTAATGTGAAGTATACCATTATTGTAGGTGCCAATTAAATAGGTGCCATTATTTAATTGAACAATGGACGTAAAATGCTGATGGTTAATATTAGTGAATAAATGATTGGAGCTTGTAATATTAAAAGGCGTAATGTGGTTTTCTTGTAAAAGAAACATTCCATTTTTAGCTGTTGTTATTAAACTACCATTATTAAATGGTGCAATGCCGGTTATATAAAAGCCTTGGGGTAATTGGTTGCCAGGTACTAATGTTTGCCATTGGTTATTAGAAAATACCATAATTCCCTTTTCCTCATCATGTGCAATTAATTGATTTTGATGTAGACCCATAAATCCCCAAGCTGACCAAGGTTGAAATACGGTAATTTTATTATTGTGGTAACGAAATATTTTGATGTTTGATCTAAAAAAAACATCGCTGCCAAAATGTACAATATTCCAAATGTCTGCAAATTTCTGGTCTTCTGTATCTAACAAGCTTTTTAAAGAGATGTATGACAAATTGCCATTTTTATTAGTGGTAAAATAGCCCATTTCATCTTGCCCACCCACATATAAACGGTTATCATTGCCAAAATCAAAAGACCAAACAATGGTTTTGTTAGGTAAAGGATATAATTTCCAGAAACTACCATCAAAAATGAGTACGCCCTCATTGTTGGCAAAATAAAACCGGCCCTGTTTATCTTGCAAAATTTTCCAGTTCTGGGTACCCGCATTATAGGTTTGCTTGGTAAAATTAACCACCTCTCTTTGCCCAATAAGCGATTGCGCATTACTAACCCATGCTGCCATTAAGAAAATAAGTAAGAAGTATATTTTTTTGGCCATACATCTATATAATATGTATTAACTGAAGTGATTGATGTAGTGTTGATGTAATAAAAAACAGCATAAATATAGGCTTTTAAAGGAAAGATGTAGTATAGATGTAGTAAAAAATTTTTGCATGGTAAAATAGGTAGATAGCTTTACATTTTTAGAACGATTTGCCTTTTACACGCTTTTTTTCATTCATTGCTTGCTATGAAATATACTATTTGCCATATTGTTTTATCTAACCAATACACTCAAAAACAGAAAAGCCTCTGCTTTGGTTCTTTTTTATTTTATTCAAAAGTGCATTTCTTATCATTCTATCATATACAAAAAATACCGCCATTTTGGCGTAATTCTCGTCTTGTTTATTTATCACTACTAATTTCTTGCTTATGAAACTAAAATTGCGATTTTGGCTTTTTTTGGCCATTTTGTTTAGCACATCGCTTACCCTTAAGGCGCAGGTAATTAAAATTACCGGTAAGGTTATTAATCAGGTAACCGGTGTACCTATTGCAGGGGCAAGTATTGAAGTAAAAGGTACGCCCATTGTAACTGCCACTAATCAAGAAGGTAATTACACACTTTCATTGCCATCAAAAGGTAAAGTTTTGGTGGTAAAACATGTAGGTATGCAAACTATTGAACGCACCATTAATAATAGTGGTGTTGAGAATTTTGCTTTACAAGAAGCTGTTAATGATTTAAATGATGTTGTTGTAATTGGTTATGGCACCCAAAAAGTAACCAATGTATCGGGGGCCATTTCAGTTGTAAAAGCAGCCGATATTGAAAAGGCTAACCCGGTAAGAGTTGAGGATGCCATTCAGGGAAGAGCATCGGGTGTAAATATTATTCAAAGTGGATCACCGGGTGTAACTCCAACAGTGTTAATAAGGGGTATTCCTTCTTATTCCGGCTCTGATCCATTAGTTATTATTGATGGGGTGCAGCAATCTTTGGTTGATTTAAATTCATTGAGTCCATCAGATATTGAATCAATTAACGTATTAAAAGATGCCGCTACCACTGCCATTTATGGTGTAAAGGGTGGAAATGGTGTTATTGTAGTTACTACTAAGTCGGGTAAACGAAACCAAAAAACTCAATTTAATTTAAATGCCAATTATGGTACACAAGAAGTGGCCAATACTATTGGGGTATTAAATGCAACAGAATATGCTGCAATTGTGAATGAGGGGAGCACTACATCTGGAGGTTCAGTTATTTTTCCCGATTTAAGCAAAGTTGGTGTAGGTACCAATTGGCAAAATCAAATTTTTCAAAAGGCACCATTACAACTGTATTCCCTCTCAGTAAGTGGTGGTTCAGATAAAGTGTCTTATTTTCTTTCTGCTAACTATGCAGATCAGGCAGGGATTGTTGGCGGCGCAAGCAAGTCAGACTATGCCAGAGGGAATTTTACTGCCAACTTAAATTTTCAATTAACACCTAAACTTAAATTTTTGGTAAATACTACCGGTGTTATTTTAAATTCAAAAGGGGTTGCCGAAAATTCCTTTAATAGTATTATAGGTGAAGCGCTAAATTTTGATCCTACTGTACCTATATTAAATACCGTACCCAATACCATAGGTAAATATGGTTTTAGTAATTTGTTATTGCAGGAAGTGCATAATCCATTAACCGATTTGGCCAATACATATAATAAAGATGCAGGTAATAAAATTTACGGCAAATTTGAGTTTCAATATGATGTAGTTAAAAACCTAAAATTAACAACCCGTTTTGGATATACAGCTTACAATGATAATGCAAAAGCATTTTATCCGTTAATATTTTATGGTCCATTAAATGTAGATAATTCCCTCAATGCCGATGGTTCAACTGTTACTGGTCGGCATAATTCTGTATCATCTGTACGCAACAGTAATTTCAATTATCGTTGGGAAACCTTTGCCAATTATAATTTTAAATGGAAAGAAAATCACCATTTTGAAACAGTGGCAGGTATTGTTTTTTTGCGTAATTCAGGCAACCAAATTGGTGTTTCCAGACAAGATGTGCCTTTTAATTCATGGACATTTGCTGATTATACTGCTGCTACCGGAGTTAATACAGCCACTAATACTAATGCACAAACCGGTTATTACTATGAATATTTTGGAAAAAACATTTCTTATTTTTCTAGAATTAATTATGATTACAAAGGAAGGTATTTAGCTTCTTTTAGTGCAAGAAGAGATGGTTCATATGCATTTGGACAGAATAATAAATTCGGAAATTTCTTTGCCGGTTCTGCAGGATGGATTGTTTCTAAAGAAAATTTCTTCCATTCTAACTTTATTAATTTTCTGAAATTAAGAACCAGCTATGGTACAACTGGTAACGATGGTAATACCAGCCCACAAAGCACTACCATTATAACAGGTGGGCCCTATAATAATATAGGCAATAGCAATGGTTATAGTTTTGGTAACAATTTTACACCAGGTTCTACACTCGGATCGCAAGCCAATCCCAATTTGGCTTGGGAAAAGCAAGCACAGTTTAATATAGGGTTTGATATGAACTTTTTTAATAACCGCTTTTCAATTACAGCCGATTATTATCAGAAAGACGTAAACGGATTGTTGTTTACACCCTCTCAATCATTGTATTTAGGAACCATACCTGCACCATTAGCTAATATTGGTTCAACTACCAGTAAAGGTATTGATGCGATGCTTTCTTATACTGATCATATTGGTAAAAATTTTCACATTAATACATCTGTTACTTTTACCACCTCTAAAAATTTGGTTACAGCAACCAATTCAGATAATACAGCAAGATTAGTGGGTGGAAGTTTCTTTAATGGGCAATCGCAAACAGTTACTGTTTTCGAAAAAGGGCAATCACCCGGTTATTTTTATGGTTATAAAACAGCCGGACTGTTTCAGTCAGCTTCAGATATTTCTAAATGGGCAGCACAACCAGGCGCACAACCCGGTGATATTAAATATGTTGATATAAATAAAGATGGTGTAATTGATAGCAAAGACCAAACAAAAATTGGTGATCCTTTCCCCAAATTTACTATGGGTTGGGGGCTAAATTTAGAATATAAAAACTTCGACTTTTCTGCATTCCTCTATGCCTCTGTGGGTAATAATATTTATAGAGCGTATGAAAGAAATTCAAGTTTTACCAATAAGTTTAGAAGCATTTTAGATAGATGGACAGGCCCTGGAACAACCAATGATGCCCGTTATCCCCGCTATTCATTTACCGATCCCAATAATAATGCAAGGGTATCTGATAGGTATGTAGAAGATGGTTCATTTGTAAAAATTAAAAATCTGGAATTAGGATATTCATTCCCCAAATCATTTGCTAAAAATGCATTTACAAAAGTGCGTATTTATATGCAGGTAAAAAATGCTTATACTTTTACCAAGTATTCTGGTTTTGATCCTGAAATTTCAGGCGGCATTTTAAATACCGGTGTTGATTTGGGCGCTTATCCTCAGGCCCGTTCTTACAACTTTGGTTTAGACCTTAGATTTTAATCATACTTAAAATACGAACAAATATGAAAAATTATTTAAAAATAGCCGGTGTTTTGAGTATCATTATCGTACTCGCTTCTTGTAAAAAATATATCGACTATAACCCGCACGATGCTTATTTGGTAACCGCATTAGATTACTTACAATCTGAATCTGACTATCGCACAATGGAAGTAAGTGTGTATACACCCTTGCAATGGTTAAATCAAGTTGTACCTATTGGTGATATAGCTTCCGACAATTCGGTTTCAGGTGGTGAAAGTGCTTCTGATGTGTTAGATCTGCAGCAGATTGATGATTATACTTTAACCCCAGTAAATGGTACTTTAACCCAAATTTGGCAATATGCTTATGAGGGAGTTAATAGAGCTAATTATTTAACACAATACAAAGACAAAAATCCGGCCGGTACAACCATCAACTTTACCGGTAAAGATGCCATGTATGGTGAAGTGTATTTTTTAAGAGCCTATTACTATTTTACTTTGGTTAAAATGTTTGGCGATGTACCATTGTTTACCGATAAGCGCTTAGACTTTTCAAATTCAGGAACATTAAAAAGATCTCCAAAAGCAGAAGTATACCAACAAATTGAAAATGATTTAAATGCAGCTATAGGCGTTTTACCCACTGTGCAGTTGCAGCAAGGACGCATTACCAAATATGCTGCACAGGCTTTATTAGGTAAAGTTTTTTTGTATCAAAACAAATATGATTCTGCAGCAACTGTGCTTCAAAGTGTTATTAATTCCAATGCTTTTTCATTAGTAAACAATTTTGCCTCTATTTTCCTAAAATCAGGAGAGAATGGACCTGAATCTGTTTTTGAAATTCAGTACACAAACACATCACCGTACTATCAATGGTCAAATGTATTACAAGGGCAAGGTAATTATTCTGTTCAACAATGTGGTGTACGTAATTTAAAAGCAACTTCGCCTTTAATGCCTTATGCGCCCGGATGGAGCACTAACTTGCCTACCCAAAATTTAAATAATGCATATGAAAACGGCGATCAACGTAAAGCAGCTACTTGTTTTGATATTGAGGCATATATTGCAGCTAATCCTACTTGGGGCATTACTTACCAAGTTGCACCTTATAAAAATACGGGATTATATAACCAAAAGTATTTGCCTCGTATAGGTGAAACCAGCGGCCAGCCAGAGCTAAACTACCTCAACAATTTTAGAACCATTCGTTATGCAGATGTATTATTAATGGCTGCTGAAGCTTTAAATAAAGGTACAGCACCCAATGATGCTTTAGCTCGGCAATATTTAAATATGGTTCGAAGAAGAGCATTTCAAGTAAGTGATGCAAGTCATGATGTTACTTCTTCAGGCGCTGCATTGTATACTGCTATTTTAAATGAAAGAAGATTAGAATTAGCAATGGAGGGTGAACGTTTCTTCGATTTGGTAAGAACCGGCCAAGCAGCTACTGTATTAGCACCCAAATTTGTGGTGGGTAAAAATGAAGTATTCCCTATACCGCAACAAGAAATTTTGGTTTCGGGATTAACTCAAAACCCAGGTTACTAATCATTTAAAAACTGACAATTATGAAAGCAATAAAATATATTTCATTTTTTCTGCTGCTTGTTTTTGCAATCAGTGCATGTAAAAAAAATTTTACGGATACTTCTTTTGTTTCAACTGCAGCTTCGGCCAGTAACTTGTCTGTTATGTTTAACATTACACAAGATAACACAGGGTTAGTAACCATTACACCCAACGGAGTTGGTGCAGTTAATTATGATGTGTTTTTTGGTGATACTACTACTAGCTCAGTTAATATAAGAGCAGGTGCTAGCGTACAACACATTTATAAAGAAGGAAACTATCAGGTAAAAATTGTTGCACACGATTTAAAAGGCGGTAGTACTACACTTACTCAACCTTTAGTTGTATCATTTCTGGCACCACAAGATTTGAAAGTAAATCTTTCCACCACAAATCTTACAGTTAATGTAAGTGCAACAGCAAAATTTGCCACTTTCTTTAAAATTTATTTTGGAGATTCTACTAATATAACTCCCGAGCCATTTACTTCTGCTTTACCTGGCCAAACAGTTTCACACACATATACACAGGCAGGCACTTATTTAGTAAAAGTGTTAGCCATGAGCGGTGGTACAGAAACTACCCAATACACAGATACTATTCAGGTAGCAACACAAATTGATTTGCCCGTAACTTTTGAAGATCCTAACACTAATTACACCATGTCTGATTTTGGAGGTGACGTATCTACCCTTGTTGTTGACCCGGTTGATAATAACAATCATGTGATGAAGGTGGTGAAAACAGCAGGCGCACAAGTTTGGGCGGGTACCACCATTGGCACTGCTTTGGGTTTTGCGCATCCTATTCCACTCACTAATGCCAATAAAAAAATGATAGTAAGAGTGTATTCTCCTGCTGTAGGCTTAGATATAAAATTAAAAGTTGATAATCATAATAACCCCAATGCAGGTCTTTCTGTTGAAACAGATGTACTTACTACAGTTGCCAACCAGTGGGAAACGCTTACATTCGATTTTGGTCAGCCTGCCGCTGGAACTCCTGCTTTCAATCCATCTAACACTTATGATTTAGCGTCTATATTTTTTGATTTTGGCAATGCAGGCACAGGATCCATTTTTTATTTTGACGATGTAAAAATGGCACCTGCAAGTTTAGCACAAATTAGTTTACCGGTAACTTTTGAAAGCACTAATGTGGATTACACTGTTACTGATTTTGGGGGTAATAGTTCTGTACTAACGGTAGATCCTTTAAATCCTTCTAATCATGTAATGAAATCAACTAAAACAGTGGGTGCCCAAGTATGGGCAGGCACTACTATTGGAACTCCAAGTGGCTTTGCACAGCCTATTCCACTTACAAGTGCTGCAACAAAAATGTCGGTAAAAGTATTCTCTCCAGCAGCTGGTATTGATGTTAAATTAAAGCTCGATAATCATGCTAATCCTAATAATGGTCTTTCTGTAGAAACAGATGTACTTACAACAGTAGCCAACCAGTGGGAAACCCTCATCTTTGACTTTAGTCAGCCGGCATCTGGTACACCGGCATTCAATCCATCTAATACCTACGATTTGGCTTCAATCTTCTTCGATTTTGGCAATGCAGGAACGGGTGCTGTATTTTATTGGGATGAAGTTCATTTTTTATCGCAAATGAATTTACCTGTTAATTTCAATAATCCTGATATGGACCCCACTGTAACAGATTTCGGTAACAATACATCAACCTTAGCGCCTGATCCGGCTAATACAGGACTACAAGTTATGAAAACAGTTAAACCCAATGGGGCCCAAACCTGGGCTGGAACTACCATGGGTACACCCGTTGGATTTGCTTCTCCCATACCTTTAACTGCTTCCCGCACAAAAATGACTGTTCAAGTTTATTCTCCGGCTGCCGGAATACCTGTATTATTAAAAGTTGAAGATCATAATAATGGAAACAATTATGTACAAGTACTGGTTAACACAACAGTAGCCAATCAATGGGAAACTCTCACCTTCGATTTTAGTCAACCTCAGGCAGGTACCCCTGCATGGAGTGCAGCAAACACATATGATAAATGCTCTATTTTCTTTGATTTTAATAATCCGGGTTCAGGTAAAATATTTTATTGGAACAATGTAAATATTCAGTAATAAAAAATTTAATGTATGAAAACAAATATAAAATACATTTTGCTGCTTGGTTTTGTAAGCCTACTTACTATTATTGCTTGCAAAAAAACCGAGTATAGTTTTGGTAAAATTTTAACTCCTCAAAATTTGGTCATTAATACCTCTATTCAGGGGCAAGATGCTAATAACCCTACCGGAGATGGATCAGGAATTGTAACCATTTCAGTGCAAGCCACTAATGCCTTGCAATACAAAATTTATTTCGGCAATGGTGATTCCGTTATGTCTTACTCTGGCAATGTAACATATAAATACACAACCATTGATACGAATACATATACTATAACCGTAAATGCAATTGGTACAGGCGGAGCAATTTCAACACTCAGTAAGCAAATAAGGGTGTTATACAAATTTCAAATTCCTGCAGATATTATGACAGCGCTTACCAACGGTAGTTCAAAAACATGGGTAATTGCAAAAGATACAGTAGGTCATTTTGGTGTAGGCCCTACTACTTCTTTTTTCCCGGATTGGTATCAGGCACAACCCAATGAAAAACCGGCCTGCGCTTATGGTAGTATTATTACCTTTACACAAGGTGGTAGCAATAGTATTACTATGAATGATAATAATAATGGATCATCCTTTTTAATCGCTGCTGCTACAGCATTTTATGGTCAATCGGGTGGTGATGGTTGTTATCCTATTGCTACCGGAGGAACTAAAACATTAGGCTTTGGCACAGCTAATTCAGGTTCAAATAGTACTAATTCAACAGGTATTCAATTTACTGTACCGGGTAATGGTATTATTGGATTTGGAACCGGTGGTACCACATACGAAATTTTATCATTAACTTCCAATGTAATGTGGCTTCGCAATATAGGCAGTGATGGAAATGCTTGGTATCAGATTTTTAAGGCACAGTAAAAAAGCTGAAAATAGGCTTTTACTCAAATGAATTTATATATGTTTAAAAATTTAATGTCCCTTTTCATCATTACAGTATTAGTTGCTTGTGGGGGTAGCAGTAAAAATCCTTCTACCCCTAATACGCCGCCAGGTGCAGTGTCTCTTAGTGCTGTTGTTACAACAGATAGCAGTGGTATTGTAAATTTTACTGCATCAGCTACTAATGCAGTATCTTACGATTTTGATTTTGGTAACGGTTTTATTCAAACAATTCCTTCCGGAATTACAACTTATAAGTATACATCATCTGGCACTTATACAGTAAACGTTATTGCTAAAAGTGCTGCAGGTTTAACAAGTTCTGCCAATATCCAAATAACTGTGGCCGTTAAATTAAATTTAGTATGGTCTGACGAATTTAATACGCCGGGTAGCCCTGATCCTACTAAATGGACATATGACTTAGGTGCAGGAGGGTGGGGTAATAATGAATTGGAATATTATACATCTAGAACGGATAATGCTATTGTATCAAACGGTACATTAAAAATTATTGCAAAAAAAGAAAGTTATTCAGGAAGTAATTATACTTCTGCACGTTTAAAAACGCAAGGTTTATATTCATTTAAATATGGCAGAATTGATGTAAGTGCCAAGTTGCCTGCTTCTATTGGTACATGGCCGGCAATATGGATGCTGGGAAATAACATATCAACCGCCGGTTGGCCTGCATGTGGCGAAATAGATATTATGGAGCAAAATGGTAATAATAAGAATATTATTTATGGCACATTACATTATCCTGCCCAAGTAAATCAATATGGAGATGGATCAACAACATCTATTACCAATGCTGCTACAACTTTTCACAAATATTCTGCTATATGGTCGCCAACAACAATTCAGCTGCTAGTAGATGATGTAGTGTATTACACACTACCTAATAAAAGTAGTTTTCCTTTCAACCAAAATTTTTTCATTATTTTAAATATAGCAATGGGGGGTACGTTAGGTGGAACTGTTGATCCCTCTTTTACAACCGACCAAATGGAAATTGATTATGTTAGAGTTTATCAATAGTTGGTTATCCATTTTTTACTTTTTCCTAAAAACAACAAATATTTTTAACTAATAACCCTATTTCAACACATGAAATCTTTAATACAATCTTTTATTTTCATTTTTTGCATGCTGCAATTAGTTATGGCACAAGCACAAAAAAAAACAACAGGGAAAGTGATTTTTTTTGATGATTTTGCTGCAAAAAATCTAGATACATCAAAGTGGAATATTGAAATTACAGGTTTCCATGTGAATAATGAATTACAAGCTTATGTAGATTCTTCTGCTACATTATTCATTAAGAATGGACAACTAATTTTACAACCCATATTTGCCCCTGGTTTTGTTACAAAAGATGGTCAGCACTTCGATTTTATTTCTGCAAGAATTAACACTCGAAATAAATTTGAGTTTGAGTATGGCCGTGCAGAAGCACGTATAAAATTAACCAATGGTGCCGGATTATGGCCTGCTTGGTGGATTCTGGGTAACGGGCAATGGCCTGCTACCGGCGAAATTGATGTAATGGAGAATGTTGGTGATGCTGCTTGGGCCAGTGCTGCCATTCATGGGCCGGGATATAGCGGTGAAACGCCATTTGTAAAGCGTTTCCATTTTCTAAAAAATAATGATGCTGCACATTGGCATGTGTATGCGGTTAATTGGACGCCAGATGCCATGGTTTTTGAATATGACGGTAAGCCTATGTATCAAGTTACAAAAGAAATGACTGCTA
>JAGWPI010000363.1 GCA_028877005.1 Bacteroidota bacterium
TTAAGAGTAATGCTGTTTGTACCTTTTTAAAATCCTGCGCTTTTAAAGCAGTAAATCCAACTGCCATAATAGCTACCAATAATAATAGTTTTTTCATGTGTGTATATTTATTGTTATCTAAAATCATATATCGACTGTAAATAAATCATATCGATATTTTACTTTTTTAATTGTTTATAATGGGTTCTTCCGGATCTGAATTTGTTGTATCATTATCTTTTGGCATACTTATGTCATCAGAGATTTGATTAATTGCATTGGTTGTGTTTAAATTTTCTGCTGAATCTGTTATTATTTCTGTTTCGGTATCTTGCTCTTCAATGGTGGAAATAGCGGCAATAGCATCATCTGCATCTAACCTAATTAAAATAACCCCTTGTGTTGCTCTTCCGGCTTCTTTTATGTTAGCAATAGGTGTTCTTAATGTTATTCCAGATTTACAAGTAATGATTAGGTCTTCCGAATTTTCAACAGCTCTAATTCCCACTAATTTTCCGGTTTTTTCAGTAACATTTATGGTTTTAACACCTTTACCACCCCTATTTGTTATACGATAAACATCCTCACCATCAGCATCAATTAAAGGGGTACGTTTACCAAATCCTTTTTCGCTGATAACTAATATGGTTTTGCTTTTATCTGCTTTATCAACACATACCATGCCAACCACTTCATCAGTAGCATCATCAACTTCTATACCTTGTACACCAATGGCACCACGTCCGGTGGGTCTTACTTTTACTTCGGGGAACCGTATGGCTCTGCCCGATTTTACGGCTAACATTATTTCATGATTACCATTAGTCATTTTAGCTTCTAAAAGTTCATCCCCTTCATTAATGGTAATAGCAATAACACCATTGGCACGTGGGCGGCTAAAATCTTCTAAATGTGTTTTTTTAATAACGCCTCTTTTAGTACAAAGCACTATAAATTTATCTTGAATGGCTTCTTTGTCATCCAAATTATTCACATTTATAATTGCTTTTACTTTATCATCTTGTGGAATTTGAATTAAATTTTGAATAGCTCTTCCTTTACTTTGTTTTTCGCCTTCCGGAATTTCATAAACTTTTAACCAAAAACAGCGACCTTTTTCGGTAAAAATAAGCATCGTATCATGTGTGGATGCAACAAAAAGATGTTCAACAAAATCCTCTTCTCTGGTTTTGGTTCCAATTGCGCCCCTTCCACCTCTTTTTTGCTGTCGGTATTCTGTTGCAGTAGTTCGTTTAATGTATCCTAAATGAGATATGGTGATAACAACATCTTCTTCCTTAATAAAATCAAGCATATTCATTTCTTCAGCCAAATACTGAATTTCTGAACGTCTTTTATCACCAAATTTTTCTTTAATTTCTATAAGTTCTTTCGCAATTAAATCATAACGCATACTTTCATCACTTAACAATTCTTTTAAATGACGAATAATATTAATTAAACCATTAAATTCTTCTATAATTTTATTGCGTTCCATACCTGTAAGGCGTTGTAAACGCAATTCTAATATAGCTTTTGCTTGTACATCAGATAGACCAACTGCTTGTTGATATAGTTCCAATGAAATATCTGCAAATAGTTGAGGTGATAAGAACCATTTTTCTTCTACACTTTTTTGCATTAGTACAGCTTTGGCTTCATCGGGTGTTTGGCTGGCTCTTATAAGTGCAATTACTTCATCTAAATGGTCTAATGCTTTTAAGTATCCTTCTAAAATATGGGCTCTTTCTTCTGCCTTACGCAAATCGAATTTAGCCCTACGAATAACAACCTCCATCCTGAAATGAATGAACTCACTGATGAGGTCTTTTAAATTCATGATTTTGGGGCGTCCATTGCTAATAGCAACATTGTTAATACCATAACTGGTTTGCAGTTCGGTATATTTATAGAGTTGATTGATGATAACATTAGCAACTGCATCACGTTTTAAATCTAAAACAATTCTAGTACCTTCTCTGCTATTGCTTTCATTGTTTACATGGGCAATACCATCAATTGTTTTATCATTAACTAGCTGACCAATTTTATCTGTTAAGGCATCCAATCCTACTTGGTATGGGGCTTCTGTAATTACAATTTGTTCTCTACCACTGGGCTTAGTATCAATATGACATTTACCCCGCACAACTACTCTACCTCTTCCTGTTAAGAATGCTTGTTTTACACCCTCCATACCATAAATTACACCACCTGTAGGAAAATCGGGGGCTTTAATGTATTGCATTAATTCTTCAATGGTAATATCTTTATTTTTTATATAAGCAACACAGCCATCAACTACCTCACTTAAGTTGTGGGGCATCATGTTTGTGGCCATACCTACTGCAATACCACTACTTCCATTAACTAATAATTGAGGGATTCTGGTGGGAAGAACTGTGGGTTCTTGTAATGAATCATCAAAATTCAATTGAAAGTCAACGGTTTCTTTTTCAATATCTTCTAACATTGCTTCTGCAAACCGATGCAAACGTACTTCGGTATAACGCATAGCTGCAGGAGGATCGCCATCTTGATTACCAAAGTTACCCTGACTATCTACCATTACATTCCGCATTGTCCATTCTTGAGCCATTCTAACCAACGTATCATAAATAGAGGCATCGCCATGGGGGTGATATTTACCCATTACTTCACCCACAATACGGGCAGATTTTTTGTAGGGTTTATTGCTATTGTTGCCTAATTCGTGCATAGCAAACAATACTCTTCTATGTACTGGTTTAAAGCCGTCTCTAACATCGGGTAATGCACGACCTACTATTACCGACATTGAATAATCAATGTAGGCAGTTTTCATTTGTTCTTCGATATTTACCTGAATAATTCGGTCGTTATCATTTGTTTTCTCTGGCAATAAATTTTCTTCCATGTATCTTTTATAGTACTGATGAGATGAATAAATACTAAAACCTAAAAATTAGATTTTACAAGGTGGCGAAGATAACTTTTTTAGTGCTAAAATCAGGGAAATAAAAGGGTTTTTTCTCAGTTTTTTCCACAGAATATGTACAATTTACCAAACTATTGCTACGTATGTTTTATTGCATTATGGCTTACTATTCTGAATGATAATATCTTTGACTTATTGTATATACACTTTTTTTAAAAAATTTTTTGCTAAACTCTTCATATGAAAAAAATTTTGTTATTCGGTGCCGGAAAATCTGCTACCGTTTTAATTGAGTATTTAAAGAAAATTGCCACAAAATATCAATGGGCGGTAACTGTTGCAGATGCAAATGCCGCTATAGTTGCCGAAAAAGTAGGACAACATGCTTTGGTTAAGGCTGTAGGCATAGATATCAACAATTCCTTGCAACGCATTTTATTAATACAGCAGGCAGATGTGGTTATTTCTATGCTGCCTCCCGCTTTGCACTTTATTGTTGCAAAGGATTGTTTGGAGTGGAATAAACATTTATTAACAGCAAGTTATGTTGACCCAGCTATAAAAGAAATGGATAAAAATATCGCAGCTAAAGGATTACTCTTTTTATGTGAAATGGGATTAGACCCGGGCATTGACCATATGAGTGCCATGAAAATAATTCATGATATTCAGCAAAAAGGTGGAGTAATTACTGGTTTTCAATCACATTGTGGCGGATTGGTTGCCCCTGAAAGTGATGATACTTTTTGGCATTATAAAATTAGTTGGAATCCCAGAAATGTAATTATGGCCGGTAAGTCTGGTGCAGTATATAAAGAAGATAATAAAATCATACATCTGGATTATGCATCTGTTTTTGCAAACTGTTCATCACTTGGCAATGCCTCTATACCTAACTTAGTATACTATCCTAACAGAGATTCATTGCATTATATGGAAATATATGGATTGACTAATGCAGCTACATTTAAACGTACCACCATACGATACAATACTTTTTGTAAAAAATGGCAATGGATTATTCAATCAAAGCTAACAAGCGAAGATTATAGTTATGATACCAACGGGTTGTCATTTGCTGCATTTTATGAAAAACATTTTACAGCTATTGCCCAGTCAGATGTTGGTACAACTAATCAATACCTAACAATAAGTCAATCACCAAAGATGCACCAGTGTATTAAAGAAATAGGTTGGTTTGATGATCATTTATTTATTAATAAAGGTAAATGTACCGCTGCGGAAATATTTCAATTTATATTAGAAGTAAAATGGGCAATGCATGAGGATGATAAAGACATGGTATTAATGCTACACGAAATTGAATACATACTCAATAACAAGAAATACCATCACCAAGCAGAGTTAAAAGTTATTGGCGAAAATGCCACTCATACTGCAATGGCAAAAACTGTTGGTTTGCCCTTAGGTATTGCTGCCACACTTTTATTAAACAATCAGCTTACTGTAAAAGGATTACAAATTCCTACACATCCTCAAATTTATAACTTAGTTTTACCCTTGTTAGCAGAACAGGGAGTTGCTTTCTCATCAATAACGCATGCTATTTAATCATTTATGAATTCATCTGAAACGGGCTTACTTGAATTTTATCAAAATAAAATAAAAGCCTATGCAAAAAAAATACACCAACTTAAAAATAAAACGAATGGCATAGCTATTTTACGTACACTATTTTTTTTGGGTTGGTTATATTTACTGTATCAATATTTTTTAAGTAAACAAACCGTTTTTTTAAATTTTTCTTTTCTCATTTTGGCCGGTTTTCTTGCTTTAGTTTCACTTTTTGTGCATTATAATCATACAAAAAAAATATACCAAAATAAATTATGGTTCGCACAAAACGAAACTAATGTTTTACAAGGAAAGATGAATGACTTTGAGGATGGCAGTGCTTTTATTTCAAATGAAGGATATTTATTTGATTTGGATATTTTTGGTAAGCAATCTCTATTTCATTTATTAAACAGAACTACTACAACATTAGGTAAACAATTGTTGTGCGAACGTTTACGCCATCCAATTTTACAAAAGAAAGAACTAGAAGCTTACCACACAGCAGTAAAAACATATAGTAAACAATACCATATTTTGGAGGAATGGATAGCTACCGCGCTTTTACATAAACAAGAAAATGAATCAAACAATTCTTCCATTTTGTTAGAGCAATGGGTTACCAACTACATTTCTTTAAATAAGCGTAATTATTTTAATGTTATTAGATTTGTATTACCATCATTTTCTATTCTTGCATTATTGTATACTTTAGATTCCGGTAACTATGCCTGGCTTTCTGCATGTATAATATTAAATTGGGTTCATGTATTAATGGTAGGTAAACATAATGGCAAAGCATTTTTACAAATTGGCAAACATCAGGAAGTATTACAAACTTATAGTCGGTTTTTTAAAATTTTTTCAAAAGTATATGTTGAAGATGCTACTATTTTAAAAGTACAACAGTCCACTTCCATTGAAGCTGCACGTGGAATTGCTAAGTTATCCTTTATTGCCAATTTAGTTCATCAACGCTTTAATTTATTAGCAGTTATTGTGTTAAATAGTTTTATAATGTATGATGTTCATTGTGCTGTTTTATTAAGCAAGTGGCACAAAATTCATAACGGCAAACTAAAAGAGTGGCTTGCTGCCATTGGTGAAATTGAATACCTAAATTGCATTACACTTTTTCATTATAATAATCCTAATTTCGTTTTTCCTGAAATAAAAACAGAAGGCATACAATTGCATGCTACTAATATTACACACCCTATGTTAGTATCAGGGAAAACTATTGCCAATAATTTTCAGTTAGATGATGCAGGTGTTATACTGATAACCGGTTCTAATATGAGTGGCAAAAGCACGTTTTTAAGAACAGTAGGCATTAATTTAGTATTAGCTGAAATGGGTGCCCCGGTTTGCGCGTCCTACTTTTCATTTACACCTATGTTTTTATTTTCTTGCATTCGTGTTGCCGACTCCTTGCAAGAAAATACTTCTTATTTTATGGCCGAACTTCAAAAGTTACAGTATATTAAAAACGAGCTAACTAGCCATTATCCAGCATTAATTTTAATTGATGAGATTTTGCGAGGCACCAATTCTGCAGATAAATATGAAGGTTCTGCACAATTTATTTTACAATTAATTAAGCAACCTTGCATTGTATTATTTGCTACACATGATTTAAAACTAAGTAATTTGGAAGATGACAATCCAACACATATTAAGAACTATTGTTTTGAAAGTGTGATAGAAAACAATCAGTTAAGCTTTGACTATGTTTTACGAAAAGGAGTTGCACAAAATAAAAATGCCACATTTTTAATGAAAAAAATGGGCATTATATAGTAATAAATATAAATTATTTAATAATTATTAACTGAGTTTACGAATCCATATATTTTTAAAACTGATAGGTTTGCTTTTATCACCATGTGCTTGTAATTTTATGGGTGCCGGTCCATGTGCTTTATAAAAAGGTTTACCAATATACAATGTTTGGCCCTTTAATACTGTATTGTTTTGTATTAATACCCCATTTTGAAAAACAGTAACTCGTGCCGGCGATTGAAGACTACCATCTTCCTTAAAACGTGGTGCAGTCCAAACAACATCATATGATTGCCACTCACCGGGTTTTCTGCAAGCATTTACCAAAGGAGGAAATTGTTTGTAAATACTACCTGCCTGTCCGTTAACATAAGTAGTGTTTTTGTAATTATCTAAAATTTGTAATTCATAACCGGCATCTCCGGGACCGGTTGATGCCAAGAATAAACCACTATTACCTCTTGCCTGCCCTTCACCTTCAATATCGGCAGGAATACGCCATTCAATATGTAGTTGATAATCTGTAAAAGTTTCTTTGGTTTGAATATTACCTGCTTTTTTATTTACGGTAAGAATTTTATTCTTTACAAACCAATTAGCAGCTTCTGTTGGATTATTGGCACTTTCCCATGCATCTAAATTTTTACCATCAAATAAAATAATAGCATCAGAAGGGGGATTAGTAAAAGCAGAAATACCGGGTGTTACAATAGGTGGTACAGGTGACCATTGTTCGGTTTCTTTGGGATCGGTTTGTGCAAATAGACTAAAAGCTGTGCACAAAGCCAATACGGATAAGATTGATTTTTTTGTAAACATGTTGGTTGATTTAGACTTTGATAAAATAATTTTATTTTCTTTTTTTAGCTTTTTCAACTTTTCTCCCCAGGCCTTTTACTGCCCTCACCTCAGAACCTGGTACCCATTCATAATCTAGCTGTCTTTTTTCTAAGTTTGCTGCTACAACACGTATCATTACTTTATCTCCCATTCTAAATTGTCTACCGCTTCTTCGTCCAACAAGCGCATAATCAGATTCCACCAATCTAAATTCGTCATAATCATTTAAACTTACAATAGTTACTAATCCCTCGCATTTATGTTCTACTGTTTCTACCCAAAAGCCAAATCCTGCTACACCACTTACTACACCTTCAAAAGTTTCGCCCAAATGCGTTTTCATAAATTCAACCTGTTTGTATTTATTTCCAGCTCTTTCACAATCCATAGCGGCTCGCTCTCTTTCACTACAATGCTTACATTTCTCCTCCATTTTTTTATCAATCATTGGCTTTTTTCTTAAAATGGAGGCTACTACCCGATGTACCAATACATCCGGATAGCGACGAATAGGAGAAGTAAAATGGCAATAATACGTAAAGCCTAAACCGTAATGTCCTATATTTTTTTCTGTATAAATGGCTTTCGACATAGTACGAATGCCTAACTGTTCTAATACATGTTGTTCGGGCAAACCTTGAACAGCTTTTAGCATATCATTAAAACTTTGTGCAATTTTTTCGGGAGTTGAAATATTAAATTGATGACCGTATTTTCTAGCAAATGCTATAAATGGAGTTAGTTTGTCTTCATTTGGTTTATCGTGTACACGATAGGGAAAAGGTATTTCTTTGTCATCTTTTGTTTTGGTGTTTGCAACAAATTCTGCTATTGTTTTATTGGCCAACAACATACATTCTTCAACTAATTGATGTGCTTCTTTGCTTTCTTTTACAGTAATTCCAATTGGTTTTCCTTTTTCGTCTAAAATAAAACGTACTTCTTGAGAGGAAAAATTGATGGCACCTTTTTGAAAACGTTGTTTGCGCCATTTTTGGGTAATATTATTCAATAATAAAATTTGTTCAGCATATAAACCTGCTTCATTTTCAATAATAGTTTGTACATCCTCATAAGTAAACCGATGGTCAGAGTGTATAACTGTTCTTCCAATCCAATGATTTTTAACTTCGCCGGTAGTAGTAATTTCAAAAATTGCCGAGAAAGTAAATTTATCCTCATGTGGCCTAAGTGAACATAATTCGTTTGAAATTTTTTCTGGTAACATTGGATTTACTCTGTCTGGTAAATAAACAGAAGTAGCTCTTGTGTAAGCTTCTTCGTCTAAAATACTATCGGGTTTAACATAATAGCTTACATCGGCAATATGAATGCCAATTTCATATAAATTATTTTTTATTTTTTTAATGGAGATTGCATCATCAAAGTCTTTGGCATCAACAGGATCTATAGTAAAAGTTAAAACATCTCTACAGTCACGTCTTTGTGTAATTTCATTTTTATCTAAAATAACTGGTAAATGTGCGGCTTCTTGTAATACTGATTTATCAAAGGCAAGTGGGAATCCGGCTTGGGCAAGAATATCTTTCATGGCAGCATCATTTTCGTCTTCTGAAGAAAGAATACTAATGATTTCGCCTTCCGGTTTCCTATCGTCTTTATTCCATTTTGTTAATTTTACAATTACTTTTTCTTTATTTTTAGCACCATTTAATTTTTCTAACGGAATAAAAATATCCGGCATTGGTCGTTCTGAATCAGGAATAAAAAATGCGAAGTTGGTTGATAATTGCAGGTGTCCAATAAATTCTGTTTGTCTTCTTTTAATTACATCCACCACTCTACCTTCTTTTTTTTTGGTGGTACTACTTTCTTTAATTACTTTAACTGTAACAGTATCTCCATGAAGTGCAGTATTAAAATTGCCTTGTCTAACTAAAATATCGCCACTACCGTTACCTATAACTACATACCCAATTCCGCTCCTGGTTATTTCTAATACCCCTGTTTCTGTTAAAGATTTGTGAGTATTTTTTGTGGTGGTATTTTTTTTACTTTTTTGTTTGCTCATGTGCTATTTTTTGTTGCTGAAGTTGATAATAAAATCCTCAATAGCAGATTCGAATAATTCAGCTTCATCAAATAAGAATTCATGTTTAATAGGAAGAACATATAATGGTAAATCTACTAATTCTTGTTTAAACTTTGTAAGCCGAACTGCATCTTTCTCTGTGGTAAGAATCATTTTTTGAGGAACATCAATTGATTTAAATTTTTCTACTATTTCTCTAAGATCATCAATGGTAAAAATATGATGATCGCTATAATTTTTTTGATAATAAGTAAAGGCTTTCTGTAATAAGTAATCTTTTAATGGTTTTGGATTGGCAATGCCACAAACCAGTAGCACTTCATCTTTTTCTGTTATTGCCCTAACTGTATAATTAGAAATATGGTATGGGGTACCATAGCTAATGGTAGTAAAAAATACACGTTGTGAAGGTAATGGATGCAAATTGCGTAATAATTTTTGTTTTTTTTCGACTGATAAATCAGCTGGGCATTTTGTTACAATAATTATATCAGCACGTTTAACCGATTGCCATTCATCGCGTAAATCACCGGTAGGTAAAAAAAAATCGTATATGTATAAGTTGTTGTACTCAGTAAGTAAAATATTTAGTCCGGCTTTAACAGCTCGGTGTTGAAACGCGTCATCTAAAATGATGGCTTGTAAGTCAGGTACATCATGTAAAAGTTGTGGTATGGCCACCAATCTTTCTTCGCCAACTGCAATGGGTATATTAGGAAATTTTAAATGAAATTGCATGGGTTCATCACCAATTTCTAAAGCTGTAGTATTCTCATTAGCTAACGCATAGCCCTTTGTTTTACGTTTGTAACCCCTACTAAGTGTTGCAATTTTGTATTTCGGTTGTAAAAAATTTAATAAATATTCTACCATTGGCGATTTACCTGTACCCCCTACTGCAATATTGCCAATGCAAATGAGTGGGAAATTGAATGTGGTTTCTTTGAAGATGATGCCTTTATCGTATAGTCTGTTTCTAATAAAAACAATAGCACCATACAATACTGCAAAGGGCAATAGAAGTACCCTGAATGATTTTAGAAAAAAAGCATTAAAATTCATACCTATTCTGAGGAGTAATACAATAATTTAAAGGTACATCAAAAGATTGGGTATCACTGATTTTAGTTATTGGTTCAAAATAAGAAAAGCCAATTGTAACTACATTTTTATGACATTTTGTTAAAAATTTGTCGTAAAACCCTTTGCCATATCCTACTCTGTATCCTAAAATATCAAATATAATTAAAGGTACAAATATCAAATCTATTTGATCAGGAGGTAACAAATACCCATCCGTTGGTTCATATATACCCCACTGGTTGGCTACAAACGTAGTATGCTCGTGGGTTAATATGGCTTGCATGGTATGGTTGTTGGTGTTAGTAACCGGATATGCAATGTTAATATTGGGATATAAATGCTTTAAATAACCTGTAAATAAATGGGTATTGGGTTCATTAGTACTATTTAATGGCCAATAGCTCAGTACAAATTGAATATTACTGAAATTTAATTGTTGAAATTGCAGTAACATCAAATCATCACCAATCAATTTTTCTTTTGTTGTAATTGATTTTCTTTTTTGTAAATATATTTTTCTTAATTCAATTTTGTTCATAATAAATCAAGCAAACGCTGTTTAATTTTTGTTGCTTCAATTTGTACAAATGTTTTATTGGGTTGTTTGGTAAATGGAATACTTCCAATAGAAGGAAAACCTGACCAGTTTACAATTTCATGTTCATATTGTAGGTATTGATCGTTAAATATCCAGCCTATAACCGGTAAATTGTATTGTTTGCATGCCATGGCTGTTAGTAAAGAATGGTTAATACTGCCTAA
>JAGWPI010000364.1 GCA_028877005.1 Bacteroidota bacterium
AATAAAACAACTAATGGTAGATATATTGAAGGTATTCTTACCATCACCTCCGGTTCCAACAATATCTAGTGTTTTATAATCCTCAAAAGGCAATTGTACACAAAGCTCCAATAAAGCATCACCAAATCCCTGCAATTCTTCAATGGTTATGGTTCTCATTAAATAAACAGTAACAAAAGAGGTAATTTCATATTCATTGTATAAACCCTTACTTATATTCAGTAATACCTCTTTTGATTTTTCTCTATTCAGTGATTTATATTCAAACAAGTATTGCAAAATCTTTTTCATAAAATTAATTTTCAAAAAAACTATTTAACTAATATGTTTATTGATGCATTAACCAATTACGCAGCATTTCTTCTCCTAAAGGAGTTAAAATACTTTCCGGATGAAATTGCACGCCTTGCACATCAAATACTTTATGCTGAATAGCCATAATGTTACCGGTTTCATCAACGGCAGTTATTTCTAACTCCTCTGGCAAAGTGTCTTTATTAATTATCCAACTGTGGTATCTACCTACTTCAACCGTATTGGGAAGATTATTAAACCAACTATTAGGTTTTTGAATAACTTGTTTATTTATATGAACGGGTGTAGCAACACCATGAAATACGCTGGTAAGATTAGTTAATTTTGCACCAAAAGCTTCGCCTATTGCCTGATGACCTAAACAAACGCCCAAAATTGATTTAGATGCTGCATATTGTTGAATTAATGGTAGTAATAAGCCGGCTTCCTCCGGTATACCTGGCCCAGGTGATAAGATAATTTTATCGAATTCATTCACATCATCTAATGTTATTTCATTATTTCTACAAACGGTTACCTCTTGTTGCAGAATATAGGAAACCATGTGTACTAAGTTGTAGGTGAAAGAATCATAATTATCAAATACCAATAATTTTACCGCATTGTCTGATTTTTCCTTCAAGGTATTTAATTTTTTTGTTTCGTGTATAATTTTAGAATGCATGAAAGAAACAATATTTTAGTTATTGAATGTGGGTAGCATATTCTACTGCTTTTTTTAATGCCCCTAATTTATTATTTACCTCCTGCAATTCACTTTCGGGATTGCTAGCTGCTACCACACCGGCACCTGCCTGATAAAAAAGGGTATTATTTTTACTTAAAAATGTTCTAATCATAATAGCATGATTACAACTACCATTTAGACCAATAAACCCCAGTGCCCCTCCATAATAACCTCGAGCTGTTGTTTCTAAATCATCAATTATCTCCATAGCTTTAAATTTTGGAGCTCCACTTAATGTTCCGGCTGGAAAGGTTTTGGCTAACAAATCGAAAGGATTAGCTTGTTTTGGTACTTTACCTACGACTTCGCTAACTAAATGAATTACATGGCTATAGTAATGCACCTGACGAAAATGACTTACCGTTACCTCGGTACATAATCTACTTAAATCATTTCTTGCTAAATCAACCAACATAACATGTTCAGCATTTTCTTTGGCATCTAATAATAATTTATCCGCAGCAATAGCATCTAAAGCATCATTTCCGGTACGTTTAAATGTTCCTGCAATGGGATGAACTACTGCTTTACCATCCTGAATAATTAACTGAGCTTCTGGTGATGAACCCATTAATTTATAATCGCCGTAATCAAAGAAAAATAGGTAGGGTGAAGGGTTAATACTGCGGAGTGCGCGGTACACATTAAATTCATCGCCAATAAAGCTTTGCTGGAATCTTCTACTTAAAACAATTTGAAATACATCGCCTCTTAAACAATGTTGAATACCCGATTCAACCATCGCAATATAATCTTCATCTGAAATGTTTGAACTTTCATTCCCTTTAATTGCAAAAGGGAAAACAGGTACATCCTTGCTCTGTAATAAACTTTCGACCCGATTTACTTCCGACCCAATACCTTGAATTTTATTTTCACATAAAAATAGTTCATCATTAAAATGATTGATGATTATAATATACTGGTAAAACCGATAACGCATTAGTGGTATAACCGGTTTATGGGTTGTTTGTGTTTTAAATTGAATAGTATCAAAAAAAGGAATAGCATCATAGGAGGTGTAACCAAAGAAGCCCTGCGCATTTTTTATTATTTTATTATTGGCAGGTTCTACTTCAAATTTTTGCATAAAATTCCAAACTACATCCTGAATTGTATTTTTAGGAGTTAATGCTATTTTTTCTGGTTGCTCGCCAGGAAGTTTACACTCTATTTCTTGTATTGAGGAAATTTCAATTCCAGCAATGGCATTTATACAAATAAAACTAAAACTGTTTTCTGCTACATGATGATCGGTACTTTCTAATAAAATGGTATCTCTAAATTTATCTCTAATTCGCAAGTAGATACCAACCGGTGTATACACATCGGCCAGCATTTGTTTTACTTCTGTTTTTACAAAAATTTTCTTCATAGAAAATAACTGTTTATTTTTCAATTATCAATATTGTTCAACAAAAAACCCCAACATTGCTGTCGGGGCTTGTATAATTATATCTGTGCATATGCAGCGCATTATAATCCCCGAAAGAGATTAGAATGCCACCACCACATATTATTTGCTATATTTTTCATTGCGGTGCGAAGATGATACAGATTTTTGAAACCAACAAAATTATTTTACTGCCATTATTTCCGGTGCGTATTTTTCATACAAATGTTTACTTACCTGCATTGTATTACCTACTGTATGTGCAGAAAATTGTTGGTTATTTTCTACCCAATTTGCTTCAAAATTGGTAAGTAATTGATTAAATGATGTTTGATTCCAAGTATTTTTATATTTCATATTTTTTTCAACAGCATTAATAAACATTTTCCAACGCTCTCTATAATAACTTTGCATTAAACCAGCCCATGCACGATTGGCATAATCTGTTAAATGTTTACCGGGCTCACCCCATACAGTTAATATTCGTTTAGCATCTTGTGCATAATATTTTTTTTCTTGTGGTGTAGTGGCCATTTTTTCGGCACTGGCTATCCAACTGCCTAATAAAAAGTTTTGGTTAGTGGCCAATAGGGTATCTAAATCGCTTAATATATTCAACATTTTTTGACCATACTTATGCGTGGCAATAGTATTATGCTCTTGATAACTTTTACTAAACTCATCTCTTAAAACGGCAAAATAATTCCCTAATACTTGCCTTCCCGTATTCACCACATCATAGAAATACACAGGAGGGGTATGCTCATTTACAGGGGCTTGCAATAATAAATACCAAGCCTTCAATACATCTTTATTATTATAATTTATTTGTGGATTAGTTGTCCAGGTATTGTATCCGGTAAATGCCGGACGGGCATTGGTAAGTGTTGCGCGGCCTAATCCGGCTCGTTCGGCATAAGTAGTATTCAGCAAAATATCCCAAGCTTTTTCTACTTGTTTATTGTTTGCGCCATATCTACTTTTGGCCCAATTTTGTACCCAGTTAGATACATTAACCGGCCCTTTGCTCCAAGCTTTATCAAATACATATTGATACATGATGGGATTAACGCCAAACCCCTCTAAAGTAGAACCTAACCCTTTTAAATTGCTACCTCCTTTCTGAAAGGTATTTTCCATTCTTTCTTCAATTTCCTTCAGGTTACCAGACATCATTGTATTACCACCAAAATTGCCAAGGTAACACCAAATGTAGGGTTGGCCATAAAATGCATCAGTAAACATCCAAATTTCAGTGTTATCGCAATAGTAATCCAGCAAAGTCATTTTGCCTTGAGGAACTGCTGTTAAAAATGCTTTGATGCGTTCGTCTGTCCATTGTTTACGTTGGTAATAAAAAATCCAACTCATCTGCAACCATT
>JAGWPI010000365.1 GCA_028877005.1 Bacteroidota bacterium
GGTGCAATTGTAATTGACAGGAATGAAGAACGAAAATGGAGTTTTAGAAGCAAAGGCAGTTTTGATGTAAATATTTTTGCTCGTGAACATTTTGAAGGCGGTGGTCATAAAAATGCAGCAGGCGGTAGAAGTAGTGAAGGTTTAGAAAAAACATTAGCACACTTTTATGAAGTATTACCGGCATACAAAGCCTTACTGCAATAATTTTTTTTACAATTTAGTAAACAATAACAATACATAAACCAATGAAAATTTCAACTACAATTCTGGGAATTGCATTACTGTTGGCAGGTTGTCATCAGGTAGACAAAACCAAAACGGGCCTAGTATATAAAATTATACATGGCAATAGCAAGGTGCTTTTAAAGCAGGGTGATATCATAAAGTTCAATATTGAGTATAAAATGAAAGTTCATGGAAAAGATTCTATACTGAATTCTACCTTTGGTCACATACCTGCCTTCGTAAAAATAGATACTGCTTCTTTTGGTAAACACAGCTTTACAGAGGTATTATTACAGTGTGCAGCAGGCGACAAAATTAATTTTGTAATGAGTATTGATACCCTCAAAAATTTAGGTATGATACCTGAATATAATGAGTTATTTAAAAAAGGGGGCACTATTGATGGCAGAGTAGATATATTAAAAGTATATCCTAATGATGCTGCTGTAAATGCCGATTATCAAAAAGAAATGGATGAAGAAAAAAATAGAGAGGTGAAAGATTTACAAACATATGCTACAAAAAATAATATAAAAACTATTCAATCTCCTAATGGTGTTTTAGTTGAAGTTCAGAAAGAAGGCGAAGGTCCAAAAGCAGATTCAGGTATGCAAGTATCTGTTTACTACAAAGGTTATATGGAAAATGGAAAAGAATTTGATGGCAATATGGACACTTCTGCTAAGAAGCCTGCTTTTACATTTGTAGTTGGTAAACACAACGTAATTCCTGGTTGGGATGATGGATTGCGTTATTTTGCAAAAGGCGGTAAAGGCCGTTTATTGGTGCCTGCTATGCTAGGTTATGGACCACAAGGTAGTCCCCCAGTTATTCCGCCATATACTAACTTAATTTTTGATATTGAAGTATCTGATGTAACAACACCCGCACCACAAAAAGCCCCTGCACCATTAATGCCGGGTTCAACTAAACCCCAAAAGTAAAAATGCAGTTAAAATAAAAAATGCTTCCTACAAAAGGAAGCATTTTTTTTATGAAGCCTTATAAGCTTGAAAAAGATGTATACATTCTTTTGCAGCAGCCACATCATGTACACGTAAAATAGAAGCTCCATTTAATAAAGCGACCATATGCATGGCAGTAGTAGCATTAAGTGCATCGTCAGCATTTTCTTTTTGTATGGTTTTATATAAAAATGATTTTCTTGAAATGCCTATTAATATAGGCATTCTTAATAAATTAAATACACTTAATTTTTTAATTAATAAAAAATTTTGTTGTATACTTTTACTAAACCCAATCCCCGGGTCTATAATAATATCTTTTATGCCTGCTGCTTTTGCCGATGTAGTTGTTTGAATAAAATAATCCAATACATCAACACCTATATCTTCATATGAAGTAAACTGTTGCATGGTTTGAGGTGTTCCCCGCATGTGCATGCAAATGAAGGGAACATTAAGTTTGGCTACTGTTGTAAACATATTGGCATCTAAATTTCCACCACTAATATCATTCACCATATCAGCACCGGCTTCAACAGCAGCTTTTGCTACATCTGCATAAAAAGTATCAACCGAAATAAAAATATCAGGTAATGTTTTTCTAATCTCTACAATAATTGGAATGATGCGTTCAATTTCGGTTGTAGCGCTTTGCATTGTGCTAGCAGGATGGGTACTTTGTCCACCTATGTCTATTATTCCGGCACCATCTTTCACCATTTTTTGCGCTTGCTTTACTGCATTTATCACATTGGGGTGCCTGCTTTCTTTGAAAAATGAATCAGGATTGGCATTTATGATACCCATAATAATGGGTTTATCAATAACCAGCAGTCTGCCATTGCAATTGAGTGTATACATTATTTTGTTTCGTTTATCTTGCAACAAAATTAGGCGTAAAGTGGTGGGTTTGTTCTAATGAAGAATAATTGATATTTTCATCAATATAAAAGAATAAATTTGATGCTTTTGAATAAAAAAGCAAAGCTACAAATTAATAATTATGAGTGTAACTAATCAGCAATATGATGCTGTAATTCAGCAATGCAAAAAAATATTTATTCAAAAAGCGGCAGATTATGGCACAGCTTGGCGTATTCTAAGAATTATATCAGTAGTTGATCAAATATTTATAAAAGCCTTGCGTATTAGAACCATACAAGATAAAAAGATGCAATTAGTGTCTGACGATATAGCATCAGAGTTTAAAGCCATTGTAAACTATGCAGTAATTGGTTTAATACAATTGGAAATAGGTAATGCACAAGTAGAAGAAATACCTGTTGCGCAAGTTGAGCAGTGGTATGAAAAACAAATTGATATTGCAAAAAATATTATGCAAAATAAAAATCACGATTATGGTGAGGCATGGAGAGACATGAGTCAGGAAAGTTTTGCCGATTTAATATTAATGAAGTTAATGCGCATAAAACAAATTTTAGCGAATGATGGTAAAACAATGGTTAGTGAGGGAATTGATGCCAATTTTATTGATATTATTAACTATGCCGTTTTTGCACTCATTTTAATGAAATAGATTGTTATGTTTTTTTCGAAAAATTATATAAGACTTTTTTTGCATCCTATTTTTTAAATCAGTGTTTAACTAAAGCATTATTTAAAAAATTAAATTTTTTATATGAAATATCTGGTATTAATTATACGATGGTTAGTAGGTTTATTGTTTATTTTTTCCGGATTAGTAAAAGCCAATGATCCTTTAGGTTTAAGTTATAAAATGCAGGAATTTTTTGAGGCTTGGCATTGGAGCTTTTTTGACTCTTTTTCTTTATACATGGCATTTGCCATGAACATCTTAGAAATATTAGCCGGTGCTGCCATTATAATTGGTTGGCAGGCAAAATTTTTTAGTAGACTTTTATTATTACTCATTATCTTTTTTACTTTTTTAACTAGTTATGTTTTATTTAGTGGAAAAATAAAAGCTTGTGGATGTTTTGGCGATTGTATTCCATTAACACCCATTCAAACATTTGCTAAAGATGCTATCTTACTCTTACTAATTGTGGTTCTGGTATTTACAAATAAATATATTCGCCCACTATTTTCATCCTCTGTTGCATTAAGCATAATAATTATTTTAATCAGTTCAATTGCTTTAATGCAATGGTATGTGCTGCGTCATCTTCCTTTTATAGACTGCCTGCCTTATAAAGTAGGTAACAATTTAATTGATGCCATGAAAATACCTGCTAATGCAGTTCCCGATAATTATTCCTATATTTTTGAATATGAAAAAGATGGGAAAAAAATTAGTTTTGCTGAAGATGAATTGCCAGATGATTTAGACAGTAGTTATGTGTTTATTGATAGAAAAGCCAAATTGGTGAAAAAGGGGAATGGATTAACTGCTGCTATTACTGATTTTTCATTACAAACAGTTAGTGGAATTGATACTACCCAGGCTTTATTGCAAACTCCCGGTAAATACATTTTATTTTTTGCACGCAACTTTAACAATGTTGATAGATGGCAAAGTATGTTTAATAAAATACATGAAGTGGCTAGCCAACACCATATACCTGTATTTATGGTAACAGCCGATATGGCATCTGCTGAGCATTTATTTCCATCTGTTTCACTATTACAATGCGATGCTACAGTTATGAAAACTGCTGCTAGAGTAAATCCAACTTATATTATCATGCAAGGACCAACAGTAATGCATAAAATTAGCTTTGTCGATGCCTCCAATTTATTTAGTTTCCTGCAATAAATATATAGTTAATAATACATATTTTAAAATATATTTACTTTTTAAAGCTAAATTTTTATAGTAGAAATATGATTGAAATACAGCTAACTTACTTATAATAGAATAGCCGATACTTAAATTTTAAAATCATACCAAAGTACTATTTTTTAGTCTTTATTTTTTTGCTAACTCAATAACATAAAGTCTATTTTTAATTTTTATTAAAGAATGACTAAGCATTTTTCTGTGATTATATAAATTGGGGGAATTACCTCGACACAAATCAATGATAAATTGGAAATGCTTAATTATAAGATAGTTATAAAAAGTAATTTTTTTTGTTCTTATTTTTTTATATAATGAATATTCTTTAGCAGGGCAAAAGGGTAAATGGTAGTTTAAGCTATAAAAGTGCAACTGCTAATTAACTGATTTTTATCATTTTTCTCCTATTTAATTTTACTACCTTTATTAAGCAATTCTGCAATCACTTTCTTGCATGCAAATTTTAAAATAAATCCTATACTTGTATTATTATTTGTATGAAATAGTACTTGTATATTATTATTTTTCATGTATGGAAACAAACTTTTTAATATGAAAAATGTAAAGGAATTATTAGCAAAACAAACTACTAAATTTAATTTTATTAGTAGTAAAGCTACTGTTTTAGAAGCTTTGGTTTTAATGAAAGTGGCCAATGCAAGTTACATTATTGTTACAGACGATGATGAATATAAAGGAATAGTTTGTGAGAAAGATTGTTTACATAAAATTGCATTAAATGGGTTGATGCCAGAAAAAACTTTAGTAAAAGAAATTTTGATAAAAGATTTTCCGATTGTGGCTCCGGATGACACTACCGAACGCTGCATGGAATTAATGAATAGTTTTCAAATTTTATATTTACCGGTTTTTGATGGGCATCAATTTTTAGGTGTTTTAAGTGTTTACGATATTTTAAAAGAAACCGCTGAGGAACAACATTTAAAACATAATGAAGATTATACTTATGCTTAATATGGTTATTATCTTATCACAACTTCCTGAATAATTGGTTCGTGCAGTGCCTCATTAAGCCTATCAATAATTTGTTGTTTCTGATATTGGAGTTCATTTTTTAAAGGACCAACAGGTGTGTAGATGAATAATGTTGTATTAATAATCTCAATTTTGGTGGTATATTTAGCAATGGTTTTACCCATTATTTCCTCCCAAATTTGTGTAATTTGAACTGCACGTAATCCATTTCGCAAATTGCTTTTATTCACAAACTGGTGAAGGGCATCCCCAATATTAAATTCTCCCATACTGTAAAGATACTTCTGTTATAATGTAATTAAATGAAAATCTAACTGCAATTTTTTTAAGTAGTCATTCAGCCTTTCTTTATGTGTGTCTGTAATAAATACTTGACATTTTTCAAGTACACAAACCTTATAAAATAACTGCTCCATTCTTTGTTCATCTAATTTCTCAAATACATCATCTAATAATAAAATGGGTGCTATTTCCTTTTTCTGTTTTAAGACAGAAAATTCTGATAATTTTATGGCTAATAATAAAGTTTTTCTTTGTCCTTGAGATGCTCTATTTTTAAAATTATTTTCCTGCATGGTAATTTCCAAATCATCTTTATGTATACCCGAATTTGTTCTTTGTAAAAGTATATCTTTTTTTAAAGTATTTTTCAATAACTCACTCAAATTCATTTCATCTAATTGGCTCATGTAGCTAATATTTATACCATCATCAGATCCTGCAATGGAATTATAATTTTTCAAGATTGTAGGTATAAATGAGTTGGTAAATTTTTTTCTGATTTCATAAATTAAAGTGCCAAAATATACAAATTGAGTATCAATTGCCTCAAGCAAATGAATATCATAATGAGGTGATTCTGCTATTTGTTTTAATAAACTATTGCGTTGCTGTAATAATTTATTGTACTGAATCAATGCTTCTAAATATTGAGTATTACATTGTGCTATAATGGTATCTAATAATCTTCTTCTTTCGTCACTTAATCCGGTAACAATAATGGTATCATCAGGTGCAATCATAACACATGGGAATTTACCTATATGTTCTGAAAATTTTTTATACAATTCTTGGTTTAATAAAAATTCCTTTTTATTGTTCTCTCTAACTATAGCTGTTGTTTTAAATTCCTTCTTATTAATGCAAAAAGTACCATCTAAACGCATTCCTTTTTTTCCTTGCTGTACGGTAAGCGCTTCTTGTTTGGCAAAATAACTTTTAGTAAAACACAAATAGTATATGGCATCCAACAAATTGGTTTTGCCTGTTCCGTTTGGTCCGCAAATGCCGGTTACAGATTCAGAAAACTGCCATTGCCTGCTTTCGTAATTTTTAAATTGAAATAGCGATATATCTTTCAAATAAAGCATGATAGTTTTGCAAATTAAGCAGGATAAATGGAAACACGTATTTTTATAAAAAAATAGCGGGTTTGAAAACAATACTTACAGAAAATCAGATACAATTAACTATTCAGCGCTTAGCATGCCAAATTAGAGAAGATTATCCTACTATGCAGAATACGGTGTTAATAGGGTTGCAGCCTCGAGGTGTTTTTTTTAGTAATAAAATAGCTTTGGCTTTACAAAAATTACTACCCAATCACCCTTTTCATTATGGTAAACTAGATATTACTTTTTATAGGGATGATATTCGAAAAGCGTTACACCTGGCTAATAAAACCGATTTACTTTTTTCTATTGAAAACAAAAATGTAATTCTGATAGATGATGTTTTATATACAGGCCGAACCATTCGTGCAGCCTTAGACGCTTTGGTAGATTTTGGGAGACCGGCCAAAGTAGCTTTGTGTGTGTTAATAGATAGAAGGTTTAGTAGGGAATTTCCTATTCAACCTGATTATGTGGGGCGTGCTATTGATACCATTGTTTCTCAAAAAGTAAAAGTACATTGGTTAGAAGTAGATCATCAGGAATATGTAGAATTATTAGACAGCTAATTTGTGAAAACATTATCTTCGCTTTTTAATGGCACTATCTACCAAACATCTCCTTGGTATTAAGGATCTTCAAAAAGAAGACATTGAACTTATTTTACATACTGCATTACAATTTAAAGAAGTATTGCAGCGGCCTGTAAAAAAAGTTCCTTCCCTACGTGATATAACTATTGTGAATTTATTCTACGAAAACTCTACTCGAACACGTATCTCTTTTGAGTTGGCCGAGAAAAGGCTTAGTGCAGATACCATTAATTTTACAGTAAGTGGATCATCGGCCGCAAAGGGTGAAACCTTGTTAGATACTGTGAACAATATTTTGAGCATGAAAGTAGATATGGTAGTTATGCGGCATAGTGCCAGTGGCGCGCCACATTTTTTATCTAAACACATTCCTGCTGCTATTATTAATGCAGGCGATGGTATTAATGAACACCCTACACAAGCATTGTTGGATGCCTTTTCAATGACAGAAAAATTTGGCTCTTTAAAAGGATTAAAAGTGGCCATAATAGGTGATATTATGCACAGCAGGGTTGCATTAAGCAATATTTATTTATTAAATAAAATGGGTGCGGAGATTATGCTAGCCGGCCCTCCAACTTTAATTCCACCCTATATTAAAGAGGCATTTGGTGTTAAAGTAACCTACAATTTAAATGAAGCATTGCATTGGTGTGATGTAGCCAATGTTTTACGTATACAATTGGAACGCCAAAATCAACCTTTATTTTCGTCACTTCGTGAATACAATTTAAGTTACGGTATTCATCGTAATACATTAGAAAAATTGGGTAAGAAAATTGTGATTATGCACCCCGGACCCATTAATAGAGGAGTAGAGTTAGATAGTGATGTGGCAGATGGCCCTTTTTCAATTATTTTACATCAAGTAGAAAATGGTGTTGCTGTACGAATGGCTGCTTTATACTTATTATCTACCCCTAATGCTTAATTGTTGAAAATATACCAATACTTTTCAATAAAAATAATTGCTATGAAAAAAATTTGTCTTTTTCCCGGTACTTTTGATCCTGTTACTTTAGGGCATGTAGACATTATTAACAGGGCATTGCCGCTTTTCGATAAAATTTTTGTAGGTATTGGTATTAATGCTGCCAAAAATCCGATGTTTTCTGCTGCCCAAAGAATGGATTGGTTTAAAGCTATCTATAAAAATGATCCTAGAGTAGAAAGTATTTGTTATGAAGGCCTCACCATTGATTTTTGCGAAACAATCGGCGCTCGTTTTATTTTGAGAGGTATCCGTTTTGTTAGCGACTTTGAGTATGAAAAATCAATAGCAGATGCTAACAGAACCATGAATCGGAATATTGAAACCATTTTTTTAACCGGTGAGCCTAAATATACATCTGTTGCTTCTACCATTGTAAGAGATATATTAAAAAATGGGGGAAATGCAGCACCATTTTTGCCCAATGAAGTCATTGCTACACTACAGCAACATCTATTATGAAATCAATTTGGTATAAGGAACAAACCACTTTAGAAGAAATTAATGCATTGTGTAAAAATACAATGGGGGAGTTCTTGGGTATTTATTTTACTGAAATTGGTAGTAATTATCTTTCTGCCCAAATGCCTGTAAACAAAAATACACAACAGCCCTATGGATTATTGCATGGTGGCGCTTCAGTTGCCCTTGCTGAAACTTTAGGTAGTGTAGCGTCAGCACTAATTGTTCATCCCGAAAAGCAAATTTGCGTAGGGCTTGAAATTAATGCCAATCATATAAAAGGAGTAAAAGAAGGTTATGTTACAGCCACCTGTTTGCCTCTTCACATTGGTGCTACCACCCATGTTTGGGATATCAAAATACAAAATGAGCTAAAACAACTAATTTGTATTAGTCGCCTGACGGTAGCTATTTTAAAAAATCATTAATTCACATAACCTGCTTTTTCAAACACCGGCAATAATGTTGCATATGTATTTTTTAAAAAAGCGTCTAATTCATTTTTACTCACCCACTTTATCTCACTAATATCTTCAATAGTTTGGGGAACTAATATTTCCTTTTTTTGCCCCTTCATTTTAAACCAATGGGTATGTTTTTCAATATTAAGTCCAGAATATGTGTCTGTGTATTCATGTATGGTTATGGCAAATTCCGGACCTAACAGCACGTTTTGTAAACCTGTTTCTTCCTTAATTTCTCTTAATGCACAAGCTTGTATGGTTTCTTCTGCCTCTTTCTTACCCTTAGGCAAATCCCATTTCCCTCTTCTATAAATCATTAATACCTCATCTTCCTCATTAGTAATAAAACCACCTGCGGCTATAATTATATGTTTCATGTTTATTTTATTAATAGAATGTGTATAATAATTATGCAAGTTACTGCACTCATGGTCATAGCTAAGCTTAATTTAGCGTAAAAATTGATTATTGTTTTGAATAAATGAACTAAGCTATGCAGCATAATAACCGGGCGGTTGCCGAAAAATTATTGCAGATTAAAGCAATACAGTTAAATACAAACCAACCTTTTACTTGGGCCAGTGGTTGGCAAAGTCCTATCTATTGTGATAACCGTAAAGTACTTTCTTATCCCTATGAA
>JAGWPI010000366.1 GCA_028877005.1 Bacteroidota bacterium
AGTATGCATTTAACAAACCTAAGAAAAGAATAGATATAAATCTTAGAACGTTTGTTAATTCCTATACATTTATTCCTTTTATAAGTGTTTTAAACGGTTGGCTGCCTCAAGTAAAGTAGTTTCTTTTTTGGCAAAACAAAATCGTAATACTTTTTTATCGGTTTTATTATGATAAAATGCAGAAACAGGAATCGCAACAACACCTACCTTTTCTGCCAACTCTACTGCAAAGTCAACATCTGTTTTATGAGAAATTGCAGCATAACTGTAACACTCAAAGTAACTACCATGTGAGGGTAAACAAACAAACTTGGTTTGTTGCATTAAATTTCTAAAATAGTCTCGTTTTTCTTGTATTTCATTGCCCAATTGTACATATTTATCTTTTTGTGCTAAGTAGGTAGCTAAAGCATATTGTTTGGGTGTATCACAACTAAAACAATTAAACTGGTGTACTTTTCTAAATTCCTCCATTAAGTTTTTGGCAGCTATGCAATAGCCTAATTTCCAACCGGTACAATGATAAGTTTTTCCGAAAGAAAAAATGATAAAACTTCTTTCAAATAGTTCCGGATAGCGTAGCAAACTTTGGTGTGGAATATCGTCAAAAATTAAATGTTCATATACTTCATCACTAATAATGATAATAGATGTATTGGCTACTAATTTACTTAGTGATTGTATATCATCATTACTTAAAACAGCACCTGTAGGGTTGTGTGGCGAGTTGATAATGATGGCTCTTGTTTTGGCATTTATTTTGTTGGCAACTTCATTCCAAGGTATGGTGTAATTAGGATATTGTAAGGCAATAAATATTGGCTTAGCTCCATTTAAAATAATATTGGGTGTATAACTATCATAAGCGGGCTCAAAAACAATAACCTCATCGCCCGGATGTAAAATAGCTGTAAGTGCTGTATAAATGGCATAAGTACCGCCCGGTGTAATAGTTATCTGTGTTTCTGGATTGATGGTGTTGTTATATAAATATTCTACTTTTTCAGCAAGGATATTCCGTAAGGCTGGTAAGCCATTAGTATGGGTATATTGGTTATGCCCACTTTTCATGGCATTTTCTGCTAAATCTATTAAACCTTTGTCCATCATAAAATCAGGAAATCCTTGGCCTAGGTTAATGGCATTGAATTGTTGTGCCAATTGACTCATTACAGTGAAAATGGTGGTACTAACATGTGGTAATTTTGATTCAATTTGCATGATTGTTTTTTATAATAGATTAGTTGACTTATGGTGCTAAAATTCCCGCTACCCTTTTCAATTCAATTTCAGCTGTTTTTGCCGCATAATTTAGATTTACAAGTTTGTAACCGGCTTCTTCAAAGCTCTGTTGTGCTGCTCTTACTTCTAAAATGGTGGCCTGTGATAAGCTAAAACGCTGTAAAGTTAAATTCACTAACTGTTCTGTTAAGCGATTAATGGCATATTGTGTGGTAATTAAATCTAGTGTGTGAATGTATGCTTGGTAGGTTTTGGTTAGGTCTGTTTGGTAGTTTAAAATAGTGGCCTCTTTTTGTACTTTGGCAATGTGTGTATTAATAGCTGCTGCTTGTTGTTGCCTTTTTAAAATACTGCCGTTATAAATAGGTACAGATATTCCTAATCCCACATAAGGGCCATATGACTGATTCAATAAAATTTGTCCACCATTGCTGGTATTTCTTCCATAATTAATGCCACTATTTACACGTAATGTGGGGTACCGTTGTGCAGCTGTTTGTTTTTCAGTGAGTGCATTAATGTTAATTTGCTGATCAGCCGCTACAATATCGGGGTTCTGATACATGCGGTTAAGTACATCTTCTAATTTAATATTGTTTTCTATGGCAATAGAATCTGTGAAAGTGATGCTGGAATCAGCAGGTAAGCTCAATAGATTAAACAAATCAGCTTTGCCTTGTTCAACCATAATTTTTTGGGATTGAAGGTCTTGTTCTTTGCTATGTAAATCAATTTCGGCTTGAAAGTAGTCGGCATCATTGGCAAAACCGATTTTGCGTTTTATAGATATGATTTCCAGTTGTTTTTTTGAAACTTCAATACTCTGTGTAAGGGTTTTAATGTAGCTCTGCTGTCTAATTACATCAAAATATTTCGACATAACGGCAGCAATAGTATTTTGCACTTGTGAATTAAAAAATGATTCACTCTGGGCTTGAATAAACTCTAATTGTTTTTTGGTAGCTACAACTCTATAACCATTGTATAAAACCATTGAGCCGGCAATACTTGCATTTAAGTTGTTGCTTATTGCGCCATTGCGGGTTAAATCTCTATCGCCTGTTACACTATTTATTTTTTGGTTAATATTTACAATGCTTTCCTGATTGGTAGCATTGCCTGTAACAGTGGGTAACCCGCCTGCAATACCAATGTTGTTGTTTATTTTGGCAATATCAATATTGCTTTTAGCAATTTGAATGTTGAAATTATGTTGAAGAGCTAGATTTACTGCATCATGAACAGAAAGGTGGTTTTGGCCAATTGCCTGACAGCAGTACACCATTGCCAATAAAAAAACTTTTCTCATAGCCTATGAAATTAGCGTTGGTGCAGGGTTGAATCAAAAAAATTTTATGAACGGATAAATGAAGTGCTATTATTGAACCAATGTACCCACATTCATTCCTTCTACAACTTTTAGCAGGTTGCCGGGTTTATTCATGTCAAAAACAATAATGGGTAATTTATTTTCCATACAAAGTGTAAAAGCGGTCATATCCATTACTTTAAGGTTTTGATTGATGCATTCCTGAAAACTGATATTTTCAAAACGTGTGGCAGTTGGATTTTTTTCAGGATCAGCATTATAAATACCATCTACCCTTGTACCTTTTAGAATAACATCTGCTTTCATTTCTATAGCTCTAAGAGAGCCGGCAGTATCGGTAGTAAAGTAAGGGTTACCGGTACCAGCACCAAAAATAACTACTCTGCCTTTTTCTAAGTGGCGCAATGCTTTTCTACGAATGTAGGGTTCGGCCACTTGCTCCATATTAATGGCACTTTGTAAACGGGTGTATACGCCAATTTTTTCTAGCATTGCCTGCATTGCCATTGCATTAATAACTGTAGCTAACATGCCCATATAATCACCATGTGCTCTCTCAATACCACTTTCGGCCTCATTCATGCCTCTGTAAATATTACCGCCTCCTATTACAATGGCTACCTGAACCCCTAAATTGGTTACTAATTTTATGTCTTGTGCATATTGTTCAATGATTTTCGGATCGAAAGGATCGCCATTTTTTACATCACCAACAAGTGCTTCTCCAGATAACTTCAGTAAAATTCGTTTGTATTTAGGCAGCATAAGGCTATAAATTAATTTACTGCAAATAACCTGATTTTTTATAGAAGTTTCAAAACGAATAAAGGGAACCTTGCGGATTCCCTTTAAAAAAATATGGATGATTGGTTAAATTATCCCAATGCAACGCGTTTAAAAGAGAGTACTTTTAAATCTGCATCTACCGATTTAAGGTAATCTCCAACGCTTTTGCTGCCATCTTTTACAAAGGCTTGTGCTAATAAAGTTTGTTCTTTAAAGAAGGCATTTAATTTACCATCTGCAATTTTAGCAATCATTTCAGCAGGTTTTCCGGCCATTTTAGGATCGGCTGCTATTTGTTCTGTAACAATTGCTCTTTCTCGCTCTACTACTTCGGTAGGAACGGAATTTGCATCTACAGCTACGGGGTTCATGGCAGCAATTTGCATAGCCAAGTCTTTACCGGCTTCTGCAGCAGGTTTATTTAAACCAACCAATACACCCATTCTGTTGGCACCGTGTATATATGAGGCAACGAAAGGAGCTTCAATTCTTTCAAATTTTTGAATACCTATTTTTTCGCCAATGGCGGCTAATTTGTCGTTAATTAAATCAGCTACTTTAGCACCATTTACAGTTACTTCATTAAGTTCTTCCACGGTTTTTACATTGTTGGCAACAGCTGCATCAGCAATTGATTGTGCAAAGGCTACAAAGTCGGCATTTTTTGAAACAAAGTCGGTTTCGCAACTAATGCAAACAATAAATCCGGTGGTATTATCTGAAGTTGTTTTTGCAATAATAACGCCTTCTTTTGCTTCGCGATCGCTGCGTTTAGCGGCTACTTTTTGGCCTTGTTTACGTAACCAATCGATAGCAGCTTCAAAATCGCCGTTAGTTTCTGTAAGGGCTTTACGGCAGTCCATCATACCTGCGCCGGTTGCCTGACGTAGTTTGTTAATATCGGCTGCGGTTATAGAAACAGATGTACTCATTGATATATAATTTAAACATTAAAAAATGGGTTGCAAAGCTACCTATACTTTTTTCATATCCTATTGTAGTGTAGGTTATGAAATGTTGAAATTTGTATAAGTGTTGCAGTGTGCGACGCAACGGTAGTTGAATAAATAGATACAGCCGACCCCAAAATGATTAAAAATTTTAGGGCTGTAGTATCTGTTTCTTTATCGGCCACCTCCGCCTGCGGGCCTTCGGCTATTGGGCACTCTACGTTTAGGTGCTCCTGCACCTGGTTCGGAGCCACGGCCTCCTTTGCGGGTGCGTGCGGCTTCATTTTGTGCTTCGGCTTCTAACCTGCGTGCTTTTGCTTCTAATTCATTTGCATCTTCATTAGTATCTTCTTCTTCTTTATTGGCTTGGCGTTCAGCTAAACCTTCTGCAATTGCTGCAGTTAAGTAATTGGTGATGATGGCAATTGATTTAGTAGCATCATCATTAGCCGGAATAGGGAAGTCTACTTTATTCGGGTCACAATTGGTATCTACCATGCCAAAAGTGGTAATTCCTAAGCGTTTAGCTTCTGCTAGTGCAATATGTTCAACGCCAATATCTATTAAGAATAAAGCTGCGGGTAATCTGCTCATTTGTGCAATACCGCCTAATACTTTTTCCATTTTTTCCTTATCGCGACTAAGGGTAAGGCGTTCTTTTTTGGTAAGGCTGTCTGCACTGCCATCATGCAGCATTTTTTCAATGCTTTGCATTTTTTTAACGCTTTTACGAACGGTATTAAAGTTGGTAAGCATACCACCTAACCAACGTTCTGTAGCATAAGGCATGTTTACACGTTTAGCACATTCAGCAACAATTTCTTTTGCTTGTTTTTTGGTAGCTACGAACATGATTTTTTTGCCGTTTTTGGCAATTTGCTTCATGGCTGCGGCTGTTTCCTGAAGATGATCAACTGTTTTGTTCAGGTCAATAATGTGAATCCCTTTTTTTTCTGCATAGATATAAGGCAACATTTTAGGATTCCATTTCTTTTTTAAATGGCCAAAATGCACACCGGCTTCTAACAACTGCTGCTGTAGTGAAGTATTATTTTCCATTGTGTTTGTATAAATAGTTTGAATGATAAGGTTTGCGTAATCCAATACAGGTTAACGTTTACTAAACTGGTAGCTTTTCCGGGCTTTTTTATGACCAAATTTCTTACGTTCAACACTGCGAGGATCGCGTTTTAGGTATCCGGCACTTTTTAATGCAGGTCTAAATTCGGGGTTAATTTCTAATAAAGCACGTGCAATGCCCAGTTTAGCAGCTTCTGCCTGACCTTTTAAACCACCACCTTGTGCATTAATAACTACATCAAATTTTGTAATTACATCAGCTGTTTTTAAAGGGGCCTCTACTTGGTTTTGTAAGTAAACCAGTGGGAAATATTCTTTATAATCTTTGTCGTTCACGGTAATTTTACCTTCGCCCTTACTAATAAAAATACGGGTTACGGCTTCTTTACGGCGACCAACTGCGTTTTTTTGCTTTTCCATTTATTTGGAATTGATGTTAGAAATTAGATTAAAATTTTAATTCTTTGGGTTGTTGTGCACTGTGTGGATGCTCGTTGCCGGCATACACAAATAACTTATTAAACATTTTACGGCCTAAACGATTTTTAGGTAACATACCTTTAATGGCCCTTTCTAAAAGCACTTCAGGTCTGCGTTTTAATAAATCTTTGGCAGCTTCTTCTTTTTTACCACCGGGGTAACCAGAGAAGTTAATGTACATTTTGTCATCCATTTTGTTGCCTGTTAAAATAACTTTATCGGCATTAATAATAATGACATAGTCGCCACAATCTACGTGTGGTGTGTAATAAGCTTTGTTTTTGCCCCTTAATACAGCGGCAATTTTTGAAGCAAGGCGCCCTACGGTTTGATTAGTACCGTCTACAACATACCAGTTGTGCTTAACGGTAGCCGCGTTTGCATGCTTGGTAGTGAAATGAAGATGACTCATAATATGGTTTGTTTAAATGATACCGGGGCTATCCCCCCGGTGAATGTCCCATTTTTTGGGACAGCAAAGGTAGGTGTTCGGTAGTTGAATTTGATACAATGTGCCGTTCTTTTTTTAAGGAGCTTTTGTAACTAATTGATTTTCAATAATAATTTTGATTATTTTTTTAACACCTACTTAAAATGCCCATTTTTTGGGTTTTTGAATGCATATTTAAAGTAACCGTTTCTAATTGGCCGGCTGTTTTTATTTAATTGAATAAAAGCATTTAACTTTTTAATGCTGAAAATATGTAGCAATTACTGAAATAATGTTGGGTAAGTTTTATTCCATGGGGTAGCATCTTGATATGCTTTTGCAATGCGTAATAAAGTGCCCTCATCGTATAAATTACCAATGAAACTAATGCTGGTGGGCAAGTGAAAGCGATTGTCGAAACCGGTAGGCACACAAACTACCGGGTTGCCGGTTAAATTAGTAATAGCAGATTGGTTACCACTGCCACGGGTGGGGCAAATAACAGCGTTATATTTTTGCAGTAATGCATTTACTTGTTGCATTAACAAATAGCGGTGCCTGTTAGCATTAATATACTCAACTGCAGGTATAAGTCTGGCTTCTCTAAACTGATTAGGCCAATCATATTTACCTTGACGGGTCATTTCATCATCCAAATTGCTACGAGTAAAATCGTCAAAAGCAGCGGCACACTCTGCGCCAATTACAATGCTCATTAAGTTGGTGTGGTAAATGTCGCTATCAGGAAAATTAATAGGAATAAGTTGTACTCCCATTTTTTTAAAAGTTTCCAATACTTTCCACTCGTTTCTAGAGGTGTCGGTTATTTTATCAAAATAATTTTTTGCATATGCAATTTTATATGTATTTATTGGCTTATTGGGTGTATAATTAAACGGCATATTAACAGCCGACTGGTCTATTCCGTCTGTACCATGAATGGCGTGAAAAACGATAGCTGCATCGTTGGCAGAACGGCAAATAGGGCCAATTTTATCTAAACTCCAACTTAGTACCATCGCTCCGGTTCTACTTATACTGCCAAATGTTGGGCGTAAACCTGTTACACCACAAGTAGCAGAGGGCGATACAATACTACCCCATGTTTCGGTGCCAATGGCAAAAGGAACCAGCCCTGCCGCAGTAGCAGCTGCAGGCCCGGCAGAAGAGCCGGATGAACCTCTGGTTAAATCCCAAGGATTTTTGGTGCGTCCACCATACCAATAATCACCCATTGCTAAAGCTCCGAGTGAAAATTTGGCTACCAGAACGGCACCTGCTTTGCGTAGCTGTTGATATACAAAGGCATCCTCGTTAATTTCCTGATTTTTATAAGGGGCAGCCCCCCATGTTGTTTTGTATCCTTTTACAGCAAATAAATCTTTTAATCCATAAGGTATACCATGCAGCATTCCTTTATAGTTACCGGCAGCAATTTCTGCATCAGCTTGTGCTGCTTGTTGCAGTGCTAAATCTTCCGTAAGGGTAATTACACATTGCAGTGTATCGCCATATTGTTTAATGCGCTGAATGAAAAATTTAGTTAGCGCAACTGAGCTGATTTTTTTGTGTTGAATTAAATAGGCTAGTTGTGGTATTGAATAATATGCTAATGCATTTATATTGGCAGGTAGATGAATATTTTGCGGTTTAACCCACTCAATGGGCATTTGTATGTTAGAAAAGTGCATGCCGGCTACAGTGGGGCTTTGCCACAAACTCATGGGTACATCATTAGGAAGTGCATGCTTATGCAAAGATTGATAGGTATGCAAAAATTGTGTTATGCCATCTTGCATAGAGTCTAATTCCTGTTGGGTAAATGAAAGATCTGCTAATTCTGCTGCAATACGAACTTTACTGGTAATAGCGGTATCTTTTTGTGCTAAAATGGTAAATGGAAATGTAAAAAAAGTAACAATTACTAGTAAAAAAGTTCTCATAATATAATGTTTGGTTGCAATAAATGCATAGAAGCAGTTATCGGAAAAATACAAAGTTGTTATGAATAAGCATATAGCATTGCTTAACTAATATAGGAATAGATATACGATAAGTGAGTAGCTATTTTAGAAATCAATACCAATCCATTTTCGCTTATTTTTTTCATATTTTTGAAAATTGAATTTATAAAGTTTGCCCGGACGGTGTGGCACATCCTGCTCCATTTCGCCAATATCAATTAATAAACCCATGGCTGCAAATTTTTTTCGAAAATTACGTCTGTCTAATTCAATGCCTAAAATAGCTTCATATAAATTTTGTAATTCGCGCAGAGAGAATTTTTCGGGTAACAGATTAAAACCCAAAGGGTGTTCCTGAATTCTTTTTTGTAACCATTGGTGGCAAGTGTCTAAAATTTCTTTGTGGTCAAATGCCATTTCTTTAATGGAGTTAACGCTGTGCCAATGCAGTTCATTATCTAATATTTTTACTTCATGGTGTTGAATATTTAGTAATGAACAATAAGCCACTGTTAAAACCCTTCCTCCAGGGTGTCTGTTAGGCTTGCTAAAAGTGCGTACTTGGTCTAAGTATACGTCCGTCATACCGGTTCTTACTTTTAAAACACGGTAAGCTGCATCATCCAATTCTTCATTATCTTCTGCAAAATCGCCTAATAAAGACCATTTGCCCTTGTACATTTCAAGGTCACTTCTAATTAGTAGCACTTTTAAATCTTGCCCGTCAAATCCAAAAATTACACAATCAACTGTTATTGGAACTCTAGGATAAGAATTTACTAGAGCATGTACATCAGTTATTAATGGCCTTTTTTCCGGCAAATTGGTTGGGTGGTTGTTCGGTTTCATTGTTGGCAAGTATTTTCCTTACATCTTAAAAAATGTATGGGAATTTTGGGGCAATGAAGGTAACACTTTTATGGAATGTGTAAATTTTACATCGATAAAAAATATACATGTAGGGTAAGGCAGTAAATTTGAGTTTCATTATTTTGTATGTACACAACTGAAAATATCCATTATTTAACACAGTTAACCAAACAATGGTTGCAGATAGTCAATTTGCCCAATGCTATTCAAAAAACCGAAGCTAATATTGAAGAGTTACGAAATGTATTGCGTTTTCACGAATACCAATACTATGTTGCCAATAACCCGCTTATAAGTGATTATGAATATGACAGTCTCTATAAATTACTAGAAAATACTGAAAAAACTAACCCTGCACTAATAACGCCTATATCACCCACACAAAGGGTGGGAAGTAGTCTCAATCAAAATTTTATAACGGTACCACATTTAGTGCCCATGTTGAGTTTAGAAAATAGTTATAATCAGGCTGATTTATTGGATTGGGACAGGAAAGTGCGAGAATTGGCTAATTTATCCATAATAGAATATACCCTTGAGCCAAAGTTTGATGGGGCAGGTATTTCATTGGTTTATGAAAACGATATTTTGGTTCGGGCGGTTACTCGTGGTGATGGGGTTGAGGGTGAAGACATTACTAATAATATTAAACAAATTCACTCTATTCCACTAACAGCGCCCTTTTCAAAACATGGTATTCAGTTAATTGAGATAAGGGGTGAAGTGATAATGAATAAGCAGTCGTTTGAAAGGTATAATGAAAAATTGATGGAGCAAGGTCTGCCTATTATGGCCAATCCAAGAAATGCAGCTGCGGGTAGTTTGCGAATGAAAGACCCAAAAGAAGTAGCTAAAAGAAACTTAACTGCTTTTTTATACCATGTTAGTTATTATATCAAATTATCCGGCCAAAAATCTCAAACGCCCGAATTATTAGAAACACATGCCGGAATGTTGCAAATGCTTTGGGAATGCGGGCTACATTCGCCAATAAAAGAACGAAAAATTGTAAAAGGTATAGCAAAGGTAATTGAGCAAGTGGAAGCATTTGAACATTTGCGTGATACGCTGCCTTATGAAATTGATGGTATGGTAATAAAAGTAAACAACCTAGCCTTACAAGAGGCATTAGGTATGACCAGCCATCACCCACGGTGGGCCATTGCATATAAATTTAAGGCACGGCAGGCCACTACCGTGCTTAATGCTATTGAGTTTCAGGTAGGCAGAACCGGAGCTGTTACCCCCGTAGCCAAACTTACCCCTGTAGCTATAGGAGGCGTAACGGTATCGAGCATTTCAGTTCATAATGAAGATTATATTAAAGAAAA